>NZ_JAPEID010000089.1:0-4143 GCF_028823755.1 Vibrio sp. VP6 | reverse complement strand
GCTACGCTCGAAAGCAAAGAGACTTAACCTTCACAGTGTGCTGACAATTCTGCATTACCCTAGTGGTCATGCACCTGCGATCACTCAGACAACTTTTCTCTCGGAATGGCACCTGAGCCATCTACCTCAGTAAACACATATTTGAAATCAGAGATGTCGTTGTCGCTAACGTCACCCGAATGCTCGCTTGTGGCTCAGCGAGCATGGGGTCACGCCTCTATAAGTGCAAAAACTCTGGCTGTACCTACTACACCAAATACCTCAATCAAAGCTGTAAGTCTCGAGCTTGCTGCAGTGGTGGCGTCAAATCCACCGAAAGGTGGATGGTTGCTTAATCGATTATTCAAATGCGCGTCCAACATTTTAACGACTTGGGCGAAACGGCAAGACTTAGTGTACCCAGAGCCAAAACCTCATCGAAAATCAGGATTGTTGCTTCCTACGTTGAAAGACCGGCGTTATCAGCTTCATATCCCCCACCTCTGTCACGCCTGCGTGGATCGCTGAATGACTGTAAAAAATGACAATAAAGATTGATCAATCTCAGAAACGTTTTGGGACAAAAATGGTTCAACAATATCTGCTGGGTATGTGGCTATCCAAACAATATTCTTGATAAAGGCTGGGAAATGGAAAATTCACTCTCCAAATACACCAAATTAGTACAGAAATTTATACAATTACAGTAACATGAATCCGTCATACTGGCAGCAAGGAGTTCATGTGAGCCAACAAGAAGAAAAATACCCGGCCAGCGCCATATCCTCCTGGAGCGGCTTTGTTTACCAAGGAAAAGTCGCACTATATCACTCACTTAAGCTTATTCTCGATGATGATTTGGACTTCGAACTTCAGCTAGACAGTAGCGACGACTTCGCTATTTATAAGGCAGGAAAGCTTCATTCTGCTCATCAAGTTAAAGCCAAGATTAGTAAATATCGCAGTGGCTATGCCAAGGCACTGGAACAGTCCACTTTAATCGAATATGACAAAGCAAAGGGGACTACTCGTTACTTTCATGTATCTGTCCCGCTAGAAAATACAGATGATCACATCGGTAATAACGGAGAAACAGTAAAATTCTACCGCTACGGGAACAACTTTCATTGTGGACTAGGTGAGATCGAAGGACTGACCAAAGCACTGATAAAAAATATATGTGAGAAACAGTCCATCACTGTCAGTGATAATCTCATAAATTTTAACTATTGCTTACTCTCAGAAAAAATAAGTACCAAGGCAATACACAATCACAAACTAAATCAAGAGGACGGTTTTTCAGAAAACAAAGCTGCTTACGAAGGCCGTATCGAGGCAAAAGATATCCTAGAGGAATTGCTGACCGAAAACCCCTATCAGAATCGCGACTACTATGCCGTTGAGTTGAAGGCCAGGCTTCAAACCTACCTAGAAGAACGGCTAGAGCAGGCGCTACCAACAATGAATGACACCACCTATGAAAGAGCCCGGCGTCTGTGCGAGCACATGCGCAATACACATATCAATGAATTAAAAAACTTATGCCAGATGATGAAGCCATCCGAGCGGTTTCAAGATATTCAGAAGAACGATATCAGGCGCTACACCAAGCTCATACAGGCTATTTCAGTGGAGCCCATATTCAACCATCTTCCTCATTACATCGACAGAGAAAATCGGTTCTACGTACCTACAGCGCTTGACGTAGATGCAAGTGAAGAGTGTGAGTCTGACATGAACCATGAAATGAAAAACAACGGTGACCTGCTGAGGCTACTTTTTGAGTACAACCATCTAATTGCCAGCAAAGCGGAAGCTTCATTCACCTTTGATACGAAATTCACAAACTCGGATGACTTCGACGACAAACGGGCCACTGAAAAGCTTGAAAGCAACATTACCAAGTCGCTATGTATTAGCGTGATTACTAAAGACGACGCGGAGGACCGACTGAATGATAAAGCAACTCATTGATGAAGCACTTGTTGATCATGGCTTTGTGAGTAAGCGTGAATTGGACAACACAAGCTTTTATATTCGCGATTCTGGATCTGCGATCAGATTCGCAGTCGTACATAATCTCGATGAACTCATTACACCAACCGAGCTGAACAGCCAGATCAATCAGCTTGCTCCTGAGGATTTTCTCAGAAACCCAAGCTTTAAGAAAAACTGTGACTTAATTTGTATTTATCGCCTTGACGTGCTGGCCGAGTTCAAGGAGCACGAAGAAGGAATTTTCAGTATTGAGGAAGACCCGCATTTTTATAAAAAATATGTCCTCTACTACAGTATTGCTGAAGAAAGCGCTCTCACTGATTTTACCTACGAAAAACTTGTATCCGTGATTTCTGACAAAAAGGAATTTATTGGTTACAAAGAAAATCCTCTAGTAGCTTCACAATATAGCTTCGCTGCCAAGACCTTTATCAAGCTTCCTTTCTTGGAGCTACCTATTCACCAAGGAAACCTCGTGTCCTTGAGGCAGCAAGCAATTGAGGCCGTCGCAGAAGCTGGCCGAAGTGATACGTATGCGACTATTCAACAAGTCACAAACGCAAATGCCGACGAGGTTATTAAGGAAATGATTAAAAATGAACTGGAAAATATCCAAGATTGAAGTCTCTAGCTTCAAAGCATTCAAGCATATCTACTTGGACCTTGGCGAGTCGGCGTTGCTAACTCTCGATGGCCCAAACGGTTATGGCAAAACAAGCATATTCGACGCCATCGAACTACTGCTTACCGGTCAGGTTAGTCGAATACAAAATCTATTCTCTACTTTACTAAGTAATCGCACAAAGAACTACGCAGACAATCTCTTCTGGAATAATCGCTCCGGCGAGAACGATCTCTGTATTAAAATTGAATTCACTAATGATGATCGTAAACTTGTTTTAGCTAGACATTGTCCAACGGTGATATTCAAGAAGCCAGCGAACAATCGTGCAGACAATTATGAAAATTTTAAGCTTTACGAACTACCGACATTCGAATCATTTGACTTCACAAAAGCAAATCTGCGCGACAACAATTTCCTTGACGAAGTTTTCGGTAAAAATTTCAGGGAAAACTTCTCCTTCCTTAACTATCTGGAGCAAGGACAAAACCGATTGTTGCATACTAGGGTAGACCAACGTAAGGATAAGCTAGGAAACCTCTTTAATATCAGCGATATCGAAGCCGAGATCGAAAGCTGCAACAACATATACAGTAAACTTACAAAGCACATCAACGATCCTGAGCGTAAGGCAAAAATCGAGTCACTAAAAGAAGAGATAGCCACCCTAAGAGACACATTACAGGCTGAGGCTGGGATCGTTGGGTACAAAAAGCTCTCGACGACTGATGTTCAGCCTGGATGGGACAAGGAGAACATCTTTTCGACGTATTCAGCGGTAGATCATGCTGCCTATCAAGAATCAGTTCGCAAAATTATTGCCCTTCTACCGCTCAAAGCCACAATAAAAACTAGGGTTCACAACGAGGTAATCGATGCCGACATCAAACGTAACGAAGAATCTCTGAGAAGCTTAGCTCAGTTCGGTAAAGACCTTAACAAGCTTGATGAGCTTGAAGCAATCAAGAAGGGGATTGATGAACTGGAGCGTTCAGCGGCTATCATCAAGCGCGGAGCCTCAATGATCAAGGTCGAAGAAGCTCAATCACTACCAAACTGGGCGGATGGGCGCCTTGAGTCGTTTGAGTTACAAATTGAATCCCGAAACAACCTCCGTGATAAAAGCAGTGCCAATGCGAACGCCATAGCCGAATTAGAACGCCTGAAAACACAGCTGATTGACGAACATAAGAAGTCCTATCCTGATGACCATTTGTGCCCTCTCTGTGGTACGGATTGGGAAGATCACAAATCAATGGTTGGTGCCATTGAAGCAAGAACTAAGCAGATCTCTGAATCACTGAGCAAGGACGGTAAGGAATTAGTTAACCTTATCGCTGCTATGGACGCTGAGCTGAAGCTCATCGACACCCATATCCAAAACAACTTGAAAGTTCTCAAGCCTACATTTGAACCAAATCTTCATGCAGAACTGACCAAAATTAAGCTTCGGCTCCCGGCAATAACCCTGCTAATGGAGAAGTTGAAAAGCGACAATCTTCAATTTACTGACACATTTACGGAAAGTAATGACGTAGTAAATG
>NZ_JAPEID010000088.1:0-4155 GCF_028823755.1 Vibrio sp. VP6 | reverse complement strand
TCCGCCTCCTAGTGCGGTTATTGAGCAAGCGCTTAAGCGCGAATACCTAAAATACGGCACCTGTAAAAGTGGCTCGACTCCGCTTATCAAAAAAATCATGGCCATATCGGGCGACCATCTCTCTTTTGATGGCGTTGTCAGAAAGAATGGAAAACCGCTCGCGCGTTTTCTCGTTCATTCTGCAGATAGCCATCATCGCGCGCTCCCACAGCTCAAGGCATTCACGCTCACCGACGATGAGTTTTTTATGATGTCGGACTACGCGCCCAAAAACAGTTTTGACAGCCGTTACTTTGGCGCCATTCAAAAAAACGCCATTCAAGGTAAGGCTGTCCCCATATTCACCTTCTAAGAGTCATCGCCTCATGATGGATATAGACCAATACTCGCATTGTATCTATCAAGTTCATCCAACCACGATAGAACAAGTCATTAAGAACGAATCCAACTTTCGGCCACTGGCCATTAACGTCAACGCCTTTCCCAATCAAAAGCCACCGCGCATTACCCAGCCTAAGACGAAACAAGAAGCCATTCAGTTGGCCAACTATTACGTATCGCTCGGGCATTCGGTGGATTTGGGGTTGATGCAAATTAACTCAAAGAACCTGGCTCCGTTTGGGGTCAGCATTGCCGACATGTTCACTCCTTGTAAGAACATTCATGTCGGCTCCAGAATTTTGTATCAGGGTTATCAGCGCGCCCTCAAAATCAATTCAAAACCAAGCATTGCGCTGCAAATCGCCCTGTCTTACTACAACACCGGCAGTCCGCATCGAGGATTTAGAAATGGGTATGTCAAAAAGTACGTGAAAAATGACATACCCAAGCGCGTATTGACTGCGCCATCCCGTATCCCCACGCAAGGGCTCTACGATTAAACATTATCAACCAATCCTAACCAGGCGCTCATAAGAGCGCCTTTTTTCACTCTAAGAGAACACAATGCAATACGTCCTACTACCCGCATCCAACGACCAATATTTTCTAGCCGATTGTAAGGAAATCATCGCGATCAAAGAAGGCGTCATCGATGCACCGGATTTTGATGAATCGAATCTGACCTATCGCCTGATGTATGGCACCTATAAACCTCAACCGCACGCGCACTACAGCGATGAAGAAGTCAGAGCCCACATAACCGAAGCCATTGACCAATGGCTTATTCATATTGATGGCAAGAACGTCATTGATTTGGGGATTGAAGGCATTGTGATTTCAGAAAGCATCATCAAACGCCAATGCACTGAATTACAACATCCAAGAGCCACTCAAGATGTCGCGTTCGCCGCCTTAGTCAAAGCACCGACGTCTTTTGAGATTGACGACAAGCGTTATCAGACTCGCACTGCTTATCTGCGTTGGGATGGCATTGACGCCATCACCACGCTGCTGAATCGAAAAGGTTTATTTGCCTTCACCAGCGAAGACAAGCGATTCACACCAGAAGAGCCGCTAACAAAGAAAAACTGGCGTCTCTACATCGATCACTTACGAATGCTCAAAGAAGCCCGTAGAGCGCAATAGGAGAATAGCCATGCACAATGAACATGCCCAAAGGCACACAGAGACTATCAATCAATTACTTAACCAGACCGACGTATTGCTCCCAACTGGACACCAATTCCGCTGGGCAAATGAATACGATTCGATAAGTGAATTAAGAGTAATTTGTCGAAGTTTCATCTCCGATATCAACTACGCTTTAGAATCACCCCACTGCGCAAAACACTTCGGCAGACTGGAAGCCCAAATTAATTACGGTGGTGTGTTTATTGATGAACAACCGCCCTATGCCACAACCTTCCATTTGAATCGTGAAGTAATTACCCTGGAGTGGCTGCATCAACTCAAAAACGCGCTTCTCTGTTTGTACATCAGTCTATGTACATTGCATCACTGTGATTCACTCACATCCTCTCACCAAGACACCATTTCATGTAAATCTTGTGGTGAAGCCGACATCGAGAGTAATTCTGGAGATTTATATTGTCGTCAGTGTAAAAGCCGCGACATACAAATCACCGTAAAATACAGCGCTTTAGAAAACCTAGAATCCACACTCAATTCAATGAGTCAAATGTTATCCAACGCGGAATGTTCCCAATGCATTTCTCTGAGAAATCGTCGTTTTAAATCACCGACGACAATCGTCCCGACGAAAAGCCCTGATTATCCATCGCTTATTGAGCAGTTATCCAAACAAGCCCATCAAAGTTGCGGACTCAGTTATGAGTTATATCTCTGTCGCTTTCAATCATCCGTAGACGAACTCATTGAACGCCTTCCTGATAATGAAAAAGAAGCTGTGATAGCACTTGCAGTAAAACATGACTACGTAAGTGAGCAGCCGAATGAGGCAACGCAGTCAGATGACGATTGCCATGACGACACCCGCTATTGTTCTCATGGCATTGACATCGATTGCTGTCCAGCAGGATGTGGAGGATGAATGACACACCCAAATTAATGCAGCGCCGAACGAAGTAAAAAAATGTACTTATCCTTGTTATTGGTTAATTACCAAGAGTGTTTGTGCTTTTAAAAAACAAACCACAACAATAGATAAAATTAAGGACAACATCGTAAAATGAAATCATTAGTACTCAACCTAAGCTCTACTCACCCGGAAGCGCTCACTTCATTAAAATGTAAAGCCAAGCTACTCGCTTCTCCTGATACTGAAATACAATTCTCCTTCCATCAAATCGAATGGCCCTCAATCGACTGCGAGCCTAAAGGTATTCTGGTCAGTCATTATTATTCCCCCGCACACAACCGCCCATATTGTGGCTCAGCTGTCGTGTTGTACGACTCTCTGTCACTCATTGACGTCACAGAATTACCTAAAGAAGAGGAAGCGGCAGTATGAACTCAACCATTCAATTAACGGATGAAGAAGAGCAAGAACTTCAAGCATTCGAAACTCAACATCGCATCAAACGCCAAAAAGAAGAAGCGATAACCTTACGCGTTCAAGGATACGACGTCATGCGTCGAGCGCGTTTACCGCTGTATTTTCGCGCTCGTATTCGAGAGATGCGAGTAGGAGATACATTTCTAATGGGGTCGATTCGTCATATCTATGATGAAGAGGACACGGGCATGGATGATTACGAAGGTGTCGCCGAAGTTTACGTTGAACGAGAAGGCAAAGGGCTCTATCAACTTCGTTGTAACTGGAGTCTATTAAGCAAACCATCTCGCCCAATGACGTTTTCTCACGTCACGTTCAAATACGAAAAAGGCGGTGTATTTGCCTTCTTTGGCGAACACGCCAAAGAAGAACTACGCAGGATCTGTTTAATCAGTCGCTTCATTCAACGTCTCATCAAAAGTGCAGTCCCCGAAGACGTAGCTCCGTATAGTCAGCTAGGTATTCCTAACTTTCTGTGTGGCGTCAACATAGATAAAAATAACCTCACAACGCGCTTGTACTGGTCCAAAACACAAGAACGAAAAGTACGTTACAAATTCACCAACGAACAACTACCCAAGCCAATGATGGAGTGCATATTGAATATTGGGTTCTTAACGGGCGCCATTCCACTTGAGGATAAAGCAAAATGAAAGACAATCCTAAACACCTGTTTAGCATTAGCTCTGGCGATAAGGTTATATCAGAGCGCTATAACAATAACGTTATGGATGATCTGTATCGTCATCTCACAAACATCACCAAGATAAACATGACAACCTACCGAGCTGGACGTGCTATTGCAGAGCTCATCATTCATTACGATAGCGAGAAAACATTTCTGCTAACGATATGGGAAAGTGAATTAAACTGCCCGCCATTGTCTTCTGATGACATTCGCTTAGCTCACAAAGAGATCGCCTTACCCGACATAGCGGACATCATGATATTCGTAACAACACTGGCTCGTCATGCACGTTTGTCTCCTTGCTTACCATCCGATCAAGATTCAGCAGAAGTTCTCACTTACGTTTGATCCCGTATTTAATCCCGACCGTCTCGTCCTCACCATTTTTTCGAAGCAAAATGCAAAGGCAAAACACCAAGTAGTCACCCCGTCTTTGACTATGAATCAATAGACTCATTATTAGCACCACAGTCTTCACAAGGTGCACCCAGCGCTTACCCACATATCCATCATGAGGAGGACTGGAAACCTTCAGGATCAATTTCCAGCC
>NZ_JAPEID010000087.1:0-4318 GCF_028823755.1 Vibrio sp. VP6 | reverse complement strand
CCGCCACACTTCAGCGCCATGTCATTGAAGAGATGAAGCGCAATCAACAGCTAATCGAAGAAGGACGGAAGCAAGCAAAAGGCTCACTTCTTCCAACAATAGGAAGGTAACAAGTTCCAGCATCGCGAGACGAGGCAGTAAAGCACCTCGCTCACTCCATTTTCGAATTGATACAGAACGCATTAAAGGAAAAGATACCATCATGAAACCCATACGGCCTATTTTCATCGTATTTATTTCTACTTTGCTACTCACCTTCCTGATGGGAATTTTTGTGGAAATCGTTAGAGGTTGCATCGATATTCCCTCATCCATTTGGCTCTATTGCCTAGCGATAAGCATCTTATTTACTGCTGTTTATCATTGGCTGGAACACAAAGGAAAAACCGCCATCTTTTTAACTAAAGAGTACCAAGCGCTCAACCTACTTATGGGAGCAGTCATTATTGCGATCGCTTACACCTACTCTTTGTCCGCAGCTGCACTCTTACTCATTGTTTGTGGATTAGCACTTATCATTGACTGTGCTTACCGTTATTCACATATCGCATCGAAAACGGACAAACAAACGTAAACCTTTCTTGTATCGATGGACGTGCCATTGACCGTTTAACTGTCGTGGGTGACACCAACCCTTGCCCTGAGTCGGAGGTATCTATCGTTTCGATTGAAGAGTCTGCCAGTGCCAGCACTCAATACTTTCAGCAAACCTTGCTGATTTTTTATTTCATGTGCCTTGCTTTAACTGGCTTTTGGACAACACTGACCACCAAGCAGTTTGATACCAATGCCTCGGTGCTTTTCAACAAGGTCAAACGGTCATTATCAAGCCGGAAGTAACGTATTTAAACGTTTAAGGTTAACGGTTACGCCGTTTGAGGCGGCGATAAAATACACATCAATTTGTCACCGTTTTCTGAATCCCCAGTAAGGAAAAGCGGAACCCCTTCTCACACCTTGCCCTTGCTTTAGTCCATCTTTAGCATTCGCACCTTCTTTGCTGTGTAGGAAAAAAGATGATCATACTTATCACCAACGTTCTCGATGACGTGAACGAAAATACTCACACTGTCACATTTCAAATCGTTGACGGTTCACCTTCCCTAAACGATGTGGAATGCCTATTAACCCGTGAAATTAACGAATTTAATCATGTCACGTATTGCTTGGAGGAAAAACAAGGACAGTTCAAAACATTCGGACGCCAATGTGTTCAAGGAGAACATTTTAGCGACACTGAACAACATGAGTTAATCGCATGATTTTTATTACAGATAACCCTAACTTACAAACCAAACAATGGCTTGATGATTACAAACACAGCACCCTCATCCTTAAAAACCGCGAAGGTAACCAATTAGCCCGCTTTGTGGCTCCGAAACATGGTTGGACACCTTGGGATTTGTGGCAATTAAGGCAACAACTTCCCCCACAATGGATCAACCAACATTTTGATGCTTATTTAGGGGGGCGATTAATAGGAAGCAACTACAGGAAAGAACAGGACTTATGCCACCAAACCGCCAGTTATTCGCACTGACACTGGTCATTTCGTTACTTGCTTCACCTCTCGCAATAGGAAAAAACTTTGGCCGCCAAGGTGAAGTGTTTCCTATCGCAGAGGTTGATATGCTCGAATGGATTGACGCAAGACTTAAACACCTTGAAGCCACCGGACAAACCGCTCAGATGCAGCAAGACTTTATCGAGCAAGTCGAAAGTCGTGTCCGTCGTCCTTCTCCCGTTGAAGGACTCACCACAACCACCACGCCCCGCACCTTTTACATCGACCCATCGCTGAAGTTAGCCACCGACATTAAAGATGCGCAAGGCAACCTGATTTACGCCAAGGGCTTAATCATCAACCCTTTTGATACCGATACGTGGCCTATTGAGATACCCAAGACGCAATTTGAGTATCAACACACCTTGATCTTCTTTGATGGTGACGATGTAAGGCAACGCACTTGGGCGAAACAATACCAATCAGAGAAGCCCATCAAGTGGATACTCACCAATGGCAGCCCTGATGAACTCGCCCTGACATTGGATGCTCGCATCTACTTTGACCAACAAGGGAACTACAGCCGTCAATTCCAACTGGCGCATACCCCTTCCATTATTGAGCAAGACGGCAAACGTTGGAAGGTAACGGAAATCGATGTGACGCCCTTTACCAACGCCCTAATGGAGAGAAAAATCGAATAAGGAGAACAACGTTGAAACCGCTTTGGTTATTACTTATCGCAGCAACGATGCTGCCCTGGCAAGTTCAAGCCAAATCCGCCGCCTGTACTGGACACTTTATCAACCCAATCTCTGATATCTGCTGGAAATGCCTGTTTCCGATGACACTGGGTAACGTACCATTAATTGGCTCCAAATATCCTGACACACGCAACCCAAGCTCACCGATATCATTTTGTCCTAAACCACCTCCTATCTTTATGCAAATAGGGTTAAACATTGGTTATTGGGAGCCTTATTCCCTCGTTGATGTCACGCGCGTGCCTTACTGCATGGTGAACATGGGGATGCAACTCAGTGGCAGTAACAGTCAACAGCTTGGTGGCACACAACACGACGCCAGCAGTAAGACCAGCGGCAATGCGTTCTATCACGTTCATTGGTACAAATACCCTGTGATTTACTGGTTGCAATTGATGCAGTCTGCCGCGTGCATGTCAACCGACAACTTTGATATTGCTTACCTCACGGAGCTCGACCCACTTTGGGATGATGATGAACTCTCATTTATCTTAAACCCTGAAGCGATTTTATTTGGCAACCCTGTCACGCAACTCTCTTGCGTTACCGAAGCCATGGCAACTACCACAGGCAAAGTCTTACCCTTTGATGCACTTTTTTGGTGTTTAGGCTCCCAAGGCAGCGCTTACCCACTCACAGGCAACAGTGCGTTTTCTCACACCGGACCGCAGGTTGGCACACTCATGATGGAGCGTTTTAACTTCAAGATGCACAGGCAAGGCATTGTGTGGGAGACGCGAGGGGAGAACGGCGCAGTGTGTTACCAATGGCCTGAGCCTATCTTGCCAAAGAGCCGTTATCGTTATCAACTCTCTGCGCCCATCGGTGATGCTGGTAACTGCTATCCCTACGGCACGACGTCCACACTCTGGGAGCAAGGCAAAGACAACCCAACGACGGGTGGAAACTTTGGCTTTGTGAACTGGCGTAAACGCAACTGTGTATTTTTATAAGGAAGAAAACCATGAAACACCACACATCACTTTGAGATATAGAACCATTGAAGACATCGAGACATTCCACCAAACGCTGTTTGACGCTTTCAAGGCTCAAAAAAGACTGATGGCGTTAGAAGGAACGAAGCCAACGAAACCGATAGAGCGAGAACACCGGAGCACGAATACCTCACCCAATGACGTTCTTCGTCAAATGTCGCTCTCATAAATCCACACCAATAAAGGAAACCCAATGTCATTCAATCTAAGAGTCTTATGGCTACTCCCCACCCTACTTATCAGTCCTTTTTCATTTGCCGAGATAGGGTACTCTCAAGAAGAACTCAAAGCCCTTGCCAAGCGTGAGCAAGCCATAACAGCGCCAACCAACCAAAGTGACATTGCCGACATCATCAAGCGAAGTCAGTTACACCGTATTGATGCGCTGTCCATGAATCAATACGTCGATAACGCCCTCAAAGACTCACCACTGGCAAGCGTGCTTGGCACACCTCAAGCCAATCCACATAAGGACGCACAAGGCATCATGGTGTTTGTCTCGTTATCGATGCCAGACCACGCATTAAGACAACTGTTGATCCAAAGCCAAGAATATCAAGTGCCGTTGGTGATACGAGGCGTCTTACCGGAAGGTTTTGTGCCGACCGCTTCTCGCATTACAAGCTTACTGGAAAAGCCAGACAACACACACATCGACAGCGGCTTTGCCATCAGTTCTGAATGGTTTCAACAATTTGGTGTAACTCATGTACCGGCTTTTGCTGCCATCAATGAGTCATGCAACGAAGAGGCGTGCGCAGCCAATGACTACGATATTGTTTACGGCAATATGTCGCTGCCAAGTGCTTTGCAGATATTAAGTCAAGGCGACGTTGGACACATCGCCCAACAAGTGATTGATAGGAGAACGCCGTGAGCAAACATACTTTCATTTCTGATTGCCTTCTTTTTATTCTTACTTCCTCTCTACTGATTTCAACTCAAGCGTTAAGCGACCCACAAGAAACCACCTTTTACGACAACGTAGAATGGACAAAAAACGCCCCTGCACAGGCGTACAATGACCCAAACATGACCATCAATCTGTCCGATTT
>NZ_JAPEID010000086.1:0-4532 GCF_028823755.1 Vibrio sp. VP6 | reverse complement strand
GCGTGTTGGCGCTGCTGGCAGGGTTGTTCTTTGCGTTTAAGCACTTCAAAAAGCCTCGCACAAGTCTAGGTTCGACTGAACAAGTCGAAGCCGCCGCTCCTGACTTTGGTGAAATTATTACCGACGATTTCACTGACAAGGACAACCGCTCAGCTTTGACTTTGCAGGGGCAAGACATTAAAGATGTCAAAGAGAGCATGGACAAACTTAAAGCGGATTACGAACGTCTGACCAAACGCAATGAAACCACGTTGGCGCAAATGAGAACGGAAAACGACCGATTGAAAGAAGAACTGCGTCAGAGTCAAGAAGCGCTGCGTAACAGCAGTCCCCCATCCAACTCACAGGTTAATACACCACAAAATGTCAGCGGTGAGGCAATCGCTGATGGGGGAGTCGATACCTTTGGAGCAAGACCGCTACCACCAAAACCACTTCCGTCTTACGCCACCAATGATTTACAAAAAGACGATTTTCAATATACCTCTTCCGATAAGACGCACTTCGAAAGCCGCGGTCAAGGGTTTGATTCGTTTGATTTTCACTGGGAAGACACAACCAAAGTGCCGTATCGTCGCACCACAGAAAACTATGTACCCTCCGGCAGTTTCGTGACCGCAAAAATCACCGGTGGCGCGGATGCGAATGCGGGCGTGTTTGGTCAAAGCGATACCGCCCCGATTGTCTTTCAGACCATCCATGAAGGCATTTTACCCAATGGTGAAAAGTCTCATCTAAAGAACTGCACCATCATTGGCAGCGTCTATGGTGAGCTGTCATCGAGTCGCGGCATCGTTCGCACCAACTCACTAAGCTGCATCAAAGACGGACGCATCATTGATATTCCCGTTCAAGGCACGGTGTTTAACTTTGGACGCAATGGCATTCGCGGCACCTCAATACTTCGCAATGGCAAAATCGTTCAAATGGCGGGTATTTCCGGCATCTTGACTGGCCTTGGTGAAACTGGCGCGGGACTCGCAAGCACCACATCCACCTCAGCGCTCGGCTCAACGTCCAGTACTAACAGCGAAGATTTTGGATTGAGTTTATTAGGTAACGCCAGCTCCGAAATCGGTAGCAAGCTGTCTGATTACTACATCGCGCTCGCTGAGCAATACCACCCTTTCATCGAAATCAACCCTGGCGGCATCGTCAATATCGTCTTTACCCAAGGCTTTCCACTTGATGATGAAGGTATTGAGCAATACGAAGAGCAATTGGCACAAGAGCAAGCCATACAAAGCCAGTCAAACGGCATTTTAGAAACCATCTCGCTTAACCCGCTCGCCAATGAAGTGAACCAACAATTAAGGTAGTCCTTATGTCACTCAAATCTTTTTCTATTATGGTGCTGCTTATCAGCACCCTCTCTGGCTGCTCGGCTGGGTTTCAAGACGAGTTTAGCTGCCAAAAAATCGGTGGGTCACCAGGCTGCGCCTCTATGGATGAAATCCGCAACGCCATTGATGCGCCGCACCCTCAAGATGCCATTGATGCTAAGGCACTCGCCAATCACCCATTTGCACTCTTACCAAGGCGCTCTCGTGATGGTCATCCAACACGAACCCAAGATACGGTGCGTAAAGTGGTGATTTTTCCCTTTACCTCCGATGACACCAAAACCTATCTCGACACTATGGACATCTACATTCTGCTTGATGAATCCACTTGGACAGGTCGTCCTGTTCAGTCGATAAAAAAGGACTAATACCATGGGTGTATCAAAAGATTTAAAAGGCTTCTACCAAGATGCTAAACGAGAATATAACCACCTGCACTCTGAGCTGCCTTATCGTACCTACGATACACAAACAGGGTTATTTCATAACAAAAAGGAGACTAAAGGGTTTGGCTTTAAGCTCAGCATATTAGCCGGCGCAAATGACGACTTAGTGGATTCATTTAATCGCCTCATCATGGATTTGCCTGCGGGTAAAAAGTGGGACTACCACTTTTCCATGTTAGGCCATAACCACGTCAGTCATATGATGGAGCAAAACGCGGCCATCAAATCTGCACGTGGCGGCGTTTGCGCTGAGCTGGCTCAACAAGAAGCAGACTATGGTAAGTTTGCTGCGCAAAACGGTTTCCTTCATCGTCAAAAACATTACTTTGATGTCAAAGATTACGATGCATGGCTGTTTGTATCGAGCACCGCCGATA
Source organism: Vibrio sp. VP6 (assembly GCF_028823755.1). Taxonomy (NCBI): domain Bacteria; kingdom Pseudomonadati; phylum Pseudomonadota; class Gammaproteobacteria; order Vibrionales; family Vibrionaceae; genus Vibrio; species Vibrio sp. VP6. Next base: position 2,366 of record NZ_JAPEID010000086.1, on the reverse strand, counting down.
TTGACAGTGTGATTGACTGTAAAGAATCCTTGTATACGTCACTCTCACAAACGGGCTTAAACCTGACGCCACTCACGCCAGAAACCTTAATTAACTACGTCGAAGGCATATTAAACTTTGACCTAACCAAAACCAAACCGAGCGAGTCCGAATACGCACCAGAAGAGCTCATTTATAAACAAATTCTCTCTCGTGATACGGAGTTTTTAACTCGTCGCAATTACACTGACATCCGCTTTACCAACCGTAACGACCAAACGGTTACCCCTCGTTTAATATCTCTTGGTCTTCGCAACACGCCACGCTCGTTTCGTTTGTATTCGCTGCCTGACTGCTTTTCTTCATTAAAAAATGTCGCCAAAAACGTGCAATGCCCACACTTGATGACGCTCAACTTTCGCAACCAAGACACAGGAAGCTTTACCAATAAAAACGGAGCGCGCATTAATGAGTTAGAAAAATTACTCAAATCCCCAATGGCAATGATTTTTCCGCAAGCCAAAAAGGAAAAGAGCGTACGTGAACAACTTCGTGATGAGCTTTCCGATGGACTCAATGCGATGGCAAGCATGCAGCTCACATTGACCCTATTTACAAACAAAAAAGAGGAACGCTTACATCGTCAATCCGCCATCAATGCGTTTCGTGCTGGCGGGCTCGACATGCAAGTTATCTCGATGCTGCAAAGCCAAGGACTGATGACCACGTTGCCTTTTATGATGAGCGACGGTTTTTGGGACGATTGCGATAAGGCAGGCCACATTCACAATGTGAAAACCTCTAACGTGGCCAACTTGCTGCCTCTGGTATTGGATGTAAAAAACTTCAGTGGCGGCATGATGCTCCCCACCATGCGCCAGCAAGCGTTTTGGTTTGACCCATTTAATTGTGGCTCTGATAACTACAATATTGCACTCACTGGCGGCTCAGGAGCAGGCAAGTCTTTCTTTGTGCAAAAACTCGCTGAAACCCTCTACGCCATGAACGGGAAAATATGGGCGCTGGATAAAGGCAAAAGCTTTAAAAAACTCACCCTAATGCTCGGTGGCAGTTATATGACCTCTGAGAAGATTTACCTCAACCCATTCACCCACCTTGAGCGTATCGCAAAGGGGGATGAATACACCGATGAAAAAGGGGAAAAGGTCAACCCACTCAAGGAAACGCTGCACACCATTACCGGTCTTTTTGCGACCATGGCCTGCCCGTCTCGTGAAATGGGCGATTTTGAAAAAGCGGTGCTATCCGATTGTATCATCACCGCTTGGGAAGCGAACAAAAGTGAAACACTGGTTGACCACGTGCAAGACGCGCTCTTTGCCGCGGCTGAAAAAAACAACCATGACCAACGCATCTCTGATATCGCCATGCAGCTTAACAAGTACCGTTCAGACGGCATCTACGGTGACACCTTCAATAAGCCATCCATGCTTGATCCCAACGTGCATTTCACCACCATTGAGTTAGACGGTTTTCCTTCTGACATCATGCGACCAGTTATCTTTGCGCTGATGTCGAGTATCACGCAGCAGATGTACCTCTCTGGCAGTCGTTCTACACCAAAGATGTGCATTATTGAAGAGGCGTGGTCGCTGATGGCAGGCTCTAACGCCCAAGCGCAAGAGTTCATTAATACTGGCTATCGCACCGCGCGAAAATTCGGTGGTTCGTTCTGCACAGTGACACAAGGCATTGAGGACTTCTACAGCACACCGGAAGCACTCGCGGCGTTTAACAACTCAGACATCCACATCACTCTCCGGCAAGGCAGTGGACTGGATAAGTTTATCAAAGAGAACCCCGAACATTTCTCGCCGTATGAGCAATTTGTCCTAAAAAGCTTCCAAGCTTCCGCGGTCGCAGGTTACAGCTCGGTAATGCTCAAAGCCGGTGGACACACCACCTTCCACCGCCTTTTTGCCGATCCGTTTACTAGGGCGTGTCTCTCTACTGAGCCTCATGAAGCGGAGTATTGCGAAACCTTGATGAAACAAGGCATGAACGTCACGGATGCTGTCAATCAAACCGCCATGCACTACTACGGGGATGAAATTGAGATATTTAACCAACAGATTTATCGCAAGGAGAAAACCGACGCATGAAAAGACACGCAGCCTTGCTGATTGCTCTGCTCTCAATAGGATTCATCCTAGTCAGCACCACGTTCGTCATTCAAACACGACCACCTCAAACGGTCGTGTTTGACCTCAAAGGCACGCTAGACAGCTACCAAGAAAAGCTTCTAGAAGCCGGACTAAGCGACAGTGAGCACAAAAAACAATTGGCACAGTTCGATAGACGTTTAAGACGCATCTTGGATGAGTACGCATACACGCATCATCTCACCATCGTGGTGCCAGGTGCAG
>NZ_JAPEID010000085.1:0-4916 GCF_028823755.1 Vibrio sp. VP6 | reverse complement strand
CCGCCGATAAGACCAGCAACAAGAATGTAGAACTCGCCAGAAGAGTCGGTGCCGACGGTGTTTTTAACGGTATCTTTACCACTAGCAAACAAGTCCGTCGCCCAAGCAGGGCAAGCGCTAGCGAGCCATGCTGCGATAAAGACGTAGGCGCGAAGCATGAAAGAGTGTTGAAAGGTTTTTGTGTTCATTTTTTGATTTCCTTGGTAAGCATCTGAAAGAGAGACGCATGACAAAAAGCGCCGTTCACCGAAAAGGCTAAGCGCGATAAAGGTTCAGAAAGAAGGACTTTCTAAAAGGCTCCGAGCACTTGCGAAAGGCAAATATTCGAGAGTAAGGAGCACCGAATGAAAGGTGCGAAGGAGGTGTGGAAAAGCGAAAGCATGGACTGACGCCGCTTCGCTCTGTCTGATTTGCACTGTCTCTACATGCGAGCATATAGCAGCCAGCACAAACCTTGATTAAATGAAATCACCAATGAAAGTGATGAGCAGAACTGCAATGATATTAAGTCCAAACAAGATTGGACTATCGACGGTTACAACGCCAAAAAGTAAAGGCATTCCCGTTAGAATGCCAATTCCATAACAAACTAAACGGCCAGGCATACGATCTCCTATTTTTATGAATGGCATTAAGAACGTTCATTACTTAAATGGTGAATGAATCAAAGTGCTATCTGTACAACCTGCAAACCAAAGCACTAACAAAAACGCCAATAGAGACAATATGGATAAACAGAGAGTCTTTTGCATCGTTTTCCCCTCTAATCAATGCGACGACATCGAAGCGTCACGTTTTGGACTTAAGCCAAGTTCACGTAGTTCGTTGATGATTTCGATTTGGCGACGAGCGTCGGCGCGTTTTTTGTTACGTGGAGGAACAAAGTCTTTACGTGAGCGATAGAGTTCTTTGAATTCGGTGCGAGACATTTGAGTCATGATGATACTCCTGCTTGAAAGAGTTTGATTGTTATTTAACCGTACAGAATTGAGTTAATGGACTGCTTGGATAAATGACGTACGTCCCCACAAATCGGACGCTGTTGATCTGCCGCATTTTGAGTGATGAATGATGCCGTCGTAACTCCCTTTTCGAAAAGTGACAGTAAAGACGTTATTACGTATGTCGGAGCGTAATAGGAATCGGTTTAGTTCAGATGTTGTGTGAATATATGTGTTAACCATGGTTGACACCATAAATCTCAACAGCTTGAAGGAGATGTTTAGGTTTGAAGAAACGTGTCCAGGTTTTTTCTGATAAGATGCACTTCCTTTCATTTTGCTTATATCGCCGGAGGCTTCGACTGTATTTTTTACCCCGAAATGTTGATGTCATTTCGGGTGGCGTTGTGCTTTTTCGTAGTTGAGCTTCGTGGAGTTTGATGATGTCAAAGTCTTCGTATTCGCCGTTTGTCCAAGAGATCTTACCGTTTTCTGATTCGATAAGTGCAGCAAATAAAGTTTTAGAGTTAACGGTTTGACCGAAAGTTTTGATGCGTTTAATTGTAAAGCTAGAATTGGACAACCCAACTAGTTCCGAGGGGTCATTCAATACTGTTTTTGCGAAAATGATTTTCAACACGAAGGCCTCCTTGGTTCATGTTGGTTATTTGGTTTCCTTTGTGTTTTGGTTTTGATGCAAAACACAAAGGAAAGAGCACGAACTTACGTGCCCGTTCCTTGCTATACGGGCTTATGAGTACCTAGCAATGAATACTCGTGGCGTCCACTTAACTTGCCAGTTAAGCTTCCTTGACATACTCCCGACCCTGACGGTATCGGCCAGCGCCTGCCCATATTGCTTCTCAAATTGGCGCCCACATGCTCGTTTTTAAGTTGGGTTAGATTAAGGTCTATCCCTGCCCGCGAAGCCACGTCCATTGACCATGTTTGTTTTTTGATATGCCCTTCATACAGCCCAAAAAGTGACATGCCAAAAGAAAATTGCGTTATAACGTCCAGTTAGGGAAGCGACGTAGGTGATCTTCTAATCGAAGTTTCGCCTCGCGCTTCTTTGCTCTTTCTGAACGCCTTGCCGACATGGTTAAGATGTCATCCGTGTCGGTTGAAAGTTTAAAAGAGATACCAACCCCTTTTTCGTCACTTTCTGGTTTTGGTTTCCAACTCATACATAACCCATTGAAGTTGAGGGTAAGTTCTATTTTTATTGGTATGGTTTATAAGGCTTTTAGCACTCGTCTTTCGACCAGCCTTTAAGGCACCAACAAAATTAATACATATAAAACATAGTGATGTTAACTGCGTTTAACTGTCTGTGATTGTATATAAAATCACAGTCATTTCTTTGTTGTTGTTCATTATTGAGCGTGACGTTTGCGTTTTGTATGCCTGCTGATACAGATAAACTTGAGTTAGACATCTATTATTTACTCTTTTTTAGGAACCCAGTTAAGTGTACTTAACAGGATCTTTCGTTGGATGTTTTCTATTCCGGTTAAATCAAGTAGATAGAGGGAAATTTTCAACTCCCCTACCCTCTAATGAACTTATACGAAGAGCAAATGCGAGCCCTTGGTGAACGCATAAAATTCATCCGTCTTTCGAGAAACATCACTCAAGCTGAAGCTGCCTCTGCTGCGCAAATTAGTCGAACGCGGATGTCGCAATTAGAAAGTGGTACAGCTAACCCCAAGTTTGATACGTTGTGTGCTGTAGCCTTTGCACTTGATTGTGATATTGCCACGCTGACTAGCATTGTCTCTCATCGTCATCAATCTAAGAAAACACGTAGTGAACCAACTGAAATCATCTCCATCGAATGAACCGTCACCACCTGCCATTGCTTACAACGCCCAACCTGTTCCGTCAGCTCTAAGCTTGAAGAAACAGAATTACTTGAATCAGATTAAAAATCGCCCAATGAAGGGTAAACAATAAAATCGACAAAGTAAACAATATAACCATTTAGTTATATCTATTCTTATCGTTATATGAGGACTAGATCAAAAAATAACGATTGAATCGTTAAAGATAACTATAGGTAATATGAAGTTTTCAAATCGCCTTCGACAACAGCGAAAAATAAAAGGATTGACCCAAAAAGCTGTTTCAGAATTTGTAGGGGTCTCTAAAGTTGCAGTTTCACGGTGGGAACTAGGTCATAGTACTCCAGTTGGTGAATCTTTGAATAAACTGGCAGAACTCTTGGAGTGTAGTGCTGCATGGTTGCTCAATGGAGATGGGGCACACTGTGAAGTTGTTATGGTTAGTTATTATTCTGAAGTTCAAGCATCTGCGGGGAATGGGAGTATGACGGATGATGAAGGGGCAGAGAAAACTCCAATTCCAAAGAAGATTATTGCTCGGCAAACGTGTAAAGATAATCTATGTTGTATTAAAGTGACAGGTAGGTCTATGGAGCCTGTATTGACAAATGGATCAGTTATTGCGTTGAACCCCTGCGTTAAAAATATCAAAGACGGTCTAATGTATGTAATACGACAAGGAGATTTACTAAGAGTTAAGATTTTGATTGAAACTCCAGACTCTATAATTGTTCGTAGTTACAACGAGCAGTTTGACGATGAAGTTTATTCAAAAAAAGATTTAGCAAATGAACTAGAAGTTATTGGACAGGTATTTTGGTATTCATCTACTATTGAGGCTTAAAAGAGGTTGCATCTTAAAGTAACTTTACCTATAATCGTTACAGATTCTTGATGCACAAAGTGCATTACACAACGCACTGTTGCTACACAGTTTCCTGTGTAGTGTATTTTTCAAGAGTTTAGAGTGTGTTGGACCGCTAATCCAACTATATAGCATTCGCAAACAAAAGCGCCCTTCCAAGTGTGGCGCTTTTTTTGTGCCTGTAAAACAATGACTTGATCTTTTTGATCGTTTCAATTAGATTGAGATCAACGTGTTTTGGATTAGCACCTGAAACACATTTAAATCACTTGGAACCTAATATGAATCTATTCAAATTTTTACGCCTGTGGCGCCGCATATCACCGCATACTCTCAGTCCAAGCTATTTCGTTAATGAGCACGCCTCTCTAATGCGAATGCACTTGTGTTCTGCGGGGGTATGTTTTGATGCACTCATCTAGGTATTGCCTTTCACAAGACCCTCAAAAAGTCCAGAAAGCGGCAACAGAAGCCGCGTATCGTGCTCGTCGTAAGGCGCGTAAACATGAACTAATTGAGCTACACAAGGCCGTTGTTGCGGCAGAAAATGCCAAAAAGCCTAAAACCACCTTTCTGATCGCATTTAGATCTCGTCGTTTGCGCCGTGATGGTATCGTCGAAACCTTACCGCAAGAATTTGCGCGCATCTTAAAAGCGTGTGAAGAGTTGATCACGAACAAAAAACGCTTTCCTGCTCTTTATGCTTGGGGAGGTGATGGTGTGAATAACATCCAGTGTCGCACGAACATCGCTCGGGTTCTGGCGTGTATCTTGGTCAACACGGATTTGATTGGTGGCCGCATTGGTGAGCCGACAGAAGCGGGTATTAAAACCATCAGTTGGGATCAAGTTCAGGAAGATTATGCTTTACGTTTTGGTGAGTACATTGCACCAAAGTCGTTTGCGAAGGCGTTAAAGTATTTACGCCGAGCTGGCTATTTGCATTGCGAACGTATTAACGTGAACGTCGATGAAGAAGAAGGCGCGGTTCGTAGCGCTCCTGCTTACAAGCAGCTAACAGAGCGTTTTTTCTCTGATCTTAAAGTTGTGCGTTACCCAAACATTGTAGAGCTTATCTTGGCAACTCGTAAGCGTCATGAGAGTAAAGGACTTTGTTTCAAGTGGTTGTCATTCCGAGACATCGCTAAGAAAGTCCAAGAGATCTACAACGGTAAAAAACTTGATGGTTATGCTGATGCTACAGCGTCCATCTTTCAAGCATTCTGCCCTACCCCTGCCTTTTCACCCCACTAAATGTTGAACGTA
>NZ_JAPEID010000084.1:0-4955 GCF_028823755.1 Vibrio sp. VP6 | reverse complement strand
ATGATGAGAGCTTTGCTGTCAGTGGACACATTGGCTACAACTTCAATAAATACGTTGCAGCTGAATCCCGTAGGTGGTGATATAAGCTCCGGATTAATTGTTTGACTAATGTCATCATGATTCGTTGAATCACCGTGTCAACATTCCTTGTCCATCTAATTCTTTGAAGTGCAACTTTGTATTCAGCACCCAGTTGAACATCGATATATTTGCACTGGACACTACCGAAGTTTCCTGCCCACGAACCAAAGCAATGATGAGAACCGTGTGCACCACGAAATAGCCATTCAAGTATTCAATCACTCCTAGCTTATCCAGACTAAATCCACCATAAGAAGGTGTTTGCCATTCGACATAACGGGAGTGGTTCAAGATGGTGGTTTCTTTGCATTAAACGCTGCTCAATTCGGTTACTAATTTGATTCCAATACCCTTTTAATTAATACGTGGATGGGTATTCTCTGTATTAATGAACGGTAATGGCACAGTTTCTTGTGTACCTAACCGAATACTGCAGAGGTTTGTAAAAACACCATCATCTATTGAAGTGAGTGGCCTTTAGCAAAATTCTGCCAACGAGTAATCGCACTCGGATACCAATCTAAATGGTGGCCAAGTTCACTTATCGCTTGCAGGCAATGAACAAAAAGCGGGGACGAGCGATAAAACGCATTATCCAAAGCCCCCATGACTCGGCAACAATGCGCGATTTGACACAAACACAAACCACCTTGTTCTAGTGTATTTCCCAGTTCTAGCATTCGAGTAGCCATAATAATTGGCATCATCACTGAAAACGACAATGATTCATCAAACTCTATCTGATTAACGAGTTCATCCAATGTGGATAACAAGACCCGATGCAGTTCAGGTACATATTTATCTGGTTCAATCGCCATACGCATTTACTGTCATAAAGTCGTGTAATTTAGTCTGCATAGTGCCCTCACATTTGTCTGTAGTTTCATATCTAAGATGCGGTAACTGGGCGTATCCACATAGATGTCTCTGGGCATCTTCTTTTTAGTGAGTTGAAAACTTCCTTTGTTTGTCTGTATTGATTAAAAAGTTGACTGAATAAGTAGTACGTACCATTGACTTCATGGATATAGAGGGGGATGCCTACGCATTTATTTACCCCTTCTCTTGGAGGAACTTGGCCTGAAAAGAATTGAATGACATAAGCGCGCTTGCGCTTTGGATTGATATTGTTTGTCAGCGGTGTCCGCTCTGGTTGTTGATCAACCTTTTGACGACTAGGGAGGGAGAAAGGTGCGTTCACCAATCGACAGGTTTCAGGTGAGACGGTAAATCGCATCAGTTCTTTTTGATTTTCCGTTTGAAAAATGCCAATTTGATTGACTGGTGAGGACGCTTGACACTCTTTGGCTAATACATAAGTAGCAAATTCACTCAATACACAAGATGTTGATACAAAAAAAATGCTTTGTTGTTCTTGTCGTTTACCTTCTAACGATGAGCACATTTGGATGTGAGAAAACTTCTGACCATTTAACTTCCAAAAGCTAACGGCATCTTCAATGGTAAGAGATTGCGCTGAAGTTGCCCACGACAACATCAATAATATCCCAGCTAGGCAACATGAATAATGTTTATTCATCGTACAAATTCCTTTCATTAGTTCTTGTGAAAATAACGGATATCGAGACCTGATCGATCTTCATGAAAACCAAAACCGAGTACTAATAATGAAGCATGCCGTTATCGGCACAACCATATTTTTTGTGATATATCTAAATATATTAGAGCAAAAAATCAAACGTATTTAACTCTTATTTTTATTTGATGATTCAAGGAGGCAAGAGGGCGAAACCCTCCCCTCCATGAGTGTGTTTAAGTGAATTTACAAAACTCTTTTAATCGAATTTGTCACTAACACCATTACTATTTATGTCCTTATAAGCGTCTGATGTTCCAGGAAGTACATGTCGATCCTTATTATGGCTAAAATCAGATTTAAAAGAATCAGAATGAGAATACAGCATTTCCAACGCATCGTTAACCGCATCATAATCGGAGTCATTCAAAAAATAAGAACTACATGGATACTCATTATTTATCGTTGAGTCTAATAAGCTACAGTCCGAGATTTCAACGTCATTACTCATGCCATCATTATCCAAATCAATCAAGTCGGTCAAAAAATCAGAATCAGAAAACAATTCCTCGGGAAAAGCATATAACTCCGAACTCCCCGACATTGTTATAGCACCGTTAAATTTAAATCCCCAGTAAATGCAAGGTGACTTAACAAGTAAGGATTCATCATCATCTAAATTTAATACTGGAACCGAACAATTATAAGTAGGTATTAACGAGGATAATGGAGCCAATACTCGCCATTTGTCACTTTCACTATTTAAATTTACAATGAACACGTTTCGTCCTTGTCCGGTGTATGCTGTATTAGCTCCGCTCGACATTGATGTGTTATCACTAACAATAGATTTCACTTCGGATAAATTAATTGAAGTTTCTTCAATCAACCCTAGATGAGAAAAAGTGTAAATTTTTTCGTCTTTGGTTATAAATAATAACGTCGATGAGTTTCGGTAAACTTGTTGAATGTTATTTTTAATGTCTTTTATTTTGTTGAAATCAAGGCTTACATCTACCATTTTTCCACTTGAAAGACCGTCTTCTTGAATTGCGTTATAGCCTACTCCATGAAAGCTTTCGTCATCTAACCAGTAGTCAAAATAATAACTAGAAGCTACAAAGTTAATTACGTTTGGAATCTCAAGTGTTCCAACTTTATTATCGTCGTCGTTAGCATAAGTTGCGTTATCCGCGAACACATGCAAACGCTTATCAGTATCTAATACATATATTTTTGAACCAACTAATTGAATCTTTGAAATTGTGATATCCAATTTAATTAAGTTCTTGATAAAGTCCACCGCTTCAGTGGTAGAATCTTCGAACAGCATTTTCAGTTTATGGTCAGAAGTTAAACAAGAGATATTGACATCATCAATAAACATACACCGTTCATAATTAACTGTTGGTGCAGGGATTGAAAATGATTCAGCCGTGCAAGGTTTGATGATAGTTAAAGTCTCTTCACCTTTATGCTTTAATATTAAACCAGTACTTCGGGTACCATTTTCAACAATATACCAACTCTCCACATTGTTTTTATATTCACTAGCATTGAATTTGCTTATATAATCCTTCGGACATGCTGCAGATGTTCCAACTATTTGATTTATTGCTGTAATAGATGAATCTGATGGGTTGTATGTATAACCAATAAGGCCCCATCCTAAATGTAGTTTCTGAAAAGAATACACCCAATCATAAATAAATGACTCGGGTAGTATTTTATAACTATCAGAATTACTTGCTGATGATAATATGGCACTTTCACCATTACTAAGATTTATTAAAAATGCATCTAGACCTACTGATTTTATGTCTGTGGCTTTTACATTATTGTTCGTTAGATATTCGCTCAGTTTTTTTACATTGTCGATGAAATGTGAGGAGGAGGATATACCACCAATAGAGCCGCCTTCATAAACTTTTAGTAGCGAATTGAAACCTAAACGTACTTTTCCTGCGCGTGATTCAACGAATGTTAGGTTTAATTGCCCTGAGCTAAAACCGTTATCTTCATGATCATATACAGTATAGTAGACCGTGTACAGACCGAGCTTGTTGCTCATTGCATTAAAAGATAAATTATTTACATCATATGGTGAAGTAAGTTCTACATCAATATTTTCAGCATGAACATGAACCAATTGAACGTCATCTCCTTCTAAATCAGAGATATATGGAGTTACATCGATAACAGCTTCGCTGCCTGTTTGAAGCCGTTTCGGATAATCCTCTGGTGTATTTATGTTCGGAGGATTGTTCTTTATTCCTGAAATGTCTATAACTAACGTACCATTATAGATTACATCATCACTTTTATCGTCTGATGTATTGTTATCATCAAGTATGTAAAAATATGTTAACGAGTATCCCGCCTCTATAGCATTATAAGTTACGCTACCTGTTTCATCTATTATTGGTACTCCAGTTCCATAAGCAACAATAGCTTCAGAGAACATGGGATTAGTCATTTTTGATAGTTCGGAGCTCAGCTCATCCGCCAAGTTGAATGTTAAAGAATTTCCTACTATTGTTGACTTTGACACTAAGGGCAAGTCGGTAGTAGACGACGCCTCTCGTACTGCACTTTCTCTTTTTTTAGAGGTGGTAGTGACTCTACCTATAGCACTCTCAAAAGTTTCTCCATCTGTAACTGTATAACGATAGCTACATGTCTTAGCTATCTTTGGGGATATCGCGAACTGAATTAAGCGAGATTGTATTTTTAACACTTGACATTGATTATCCTTAGTTAGCGGTTCCACCTTTGTTAAGGACAAATGTTTTCCTTCCATTGATGACACAAAAGTTGAAAAATTGACGTTTAACGCATCAATTTCCGTGTTGGTATCAAATGTCAAATGAAAATCCATCACCCGAATGCTCTTTGAGCTTGGTGGAATGGTTGGAGGCGTGACTTCTGTACCGCCTCCATCCGAACCACCTGAATTATTATTGTTAGGAGCACTATCTCCACCGCACCCTGCCAGGGTCAATATAATTGAATAGAAAATTACTTTTAACCAATACATCGTTTATTCCTCTGCCTTCACAACGTGATATCGAATTTCGACTCGACGGTTTTGATTTCGACCTATGTGAGTATCGTTGGAAGCAATAGGCTCTTCTTCACCTCGCCCTTGAACCAAAATGTTGTTCTCTGGTATGCCTTTTAATACCATGAAGTCTTTAATGGCTACGGCGCGACGCAGCGAGAGCGCCATGTTGTACGCTGCGCTACCTGTACTGTCAGTATGTCCAACAACAATGATTTGCTGAGTGGTGCCGATGTCGTCAACCGCGCGCAGCAATGCTTCGTTGACTTGCACTTC
>NZ_JAPEID010000083.1:0-4873 GCF_028823755.1 Vibrio sp. VP6 | reverse complement strand
TAATCTATGCGTTTGGATGCATTTAAATGGAGGCGCAATGAAAAAAATAGAAGCGATTAAAACTGGGCTGTTTTTTTACGATGACGGGGAGTCAAACCTGTCTCTAAGAGAGAACTTTGAAAGCCAAGTTTACTGCTCATTCGATGACATGATGTTCGACCTCTATTTGCTGAGCAAAAATGAGGACTTCAAGTTTGCCTTGGCACATGAAACCGAAAGCCATTTCCCTCGACGCACACCCGAAGAGCGTCAAGCACTGCTCGTGAAAAAGGTTCATGCCCAGCGTCGCTATCAAGACCACCTAGAAAAAGGAGGGACAGAGCTTCAATTGAGTGGCATGTTAGCCGATTTTGATAAGAAAAAAGCCCGTCATTGATTGACGAGCTTTTTCACACTTCGTTATACTAGCAGCACAACGCATCAGACGTTGTAAATCTTGGCCAGTGCTACCATTCATAATCGAGTGGTGCCAGAGCCCAAGATTATGATTGATAGCCTCGCTTGTTGTCAATCCATCAATTCAAAGGTGATCGTCATGATTACTGCATCAATTGTTCCCACTCAGGAACGCCCTAATTTTTATCCATCAATGACCTCAAACTACCTCACGGTTGAGCAAGCTGTGTATCATTTTTCTGATCAGTTTTTACCGGATTATTCTGGTGGTTACTGGGAGTTTGTGACGTTAAGCAATGGCGGGAAGTTTGCTTATCCAGAAATGGGGGAGCCTGTCGCTGTCAATAATGATTACAACTGTGCGTCGGCATCGCTTTCTAAGGAAGCCGCCGGGATTTGTATCTGGATAATTATGTTGGGCAACTGCGCCATGTCTGCTTATCAAAAGGGCAACAAAGCGGAGCTGGATAACCTCAGTGAGCATCAAGTTTTGCTCATGGATTACGCCAGAGAACACGCTGAGTGGGAGAACATTGCTCGCGTGATTAACTAATGGTTTAAGCCATTGAAGCGTTAAGCGCTTTTTACCACAGGAGAAGTCCTGTGGGGCTTCTCTTTTTTACTTTATTGGAGAAGTCTAATGTTAAAACTTGATGCTATCGTGAACACCCAACAAATCTTTGAAAACACCCCATCGAAGGTGGCGACGCACTATCATTTAGCGCGTCATAGCTACTTGTCACTGACAGAAGAGGGGCGCTTGTACATTTGGTGCGGCGTCAATGAAGCCTGGATTGAAACACAAAGTCCGCTTCATGAAGAGGGGCTGGTCCTGAATCTTTGCGCTCTTGCCAGTGCCGGTGTCAGCTTTGCGGGTTTGCACCCATGCGCTCGATGCCACAGCGCCACACACAATCATATTATGGTTGGTCGTGATGGCAGTGTGGTGTTGAACTGCCTAAGTTGTGGTTCGGTTATTAACGTATGGCGTGATATTTGGGAGGGCGTCCAGAAAGGGGCTCAACCATACACTCACGTTGAATCACGTCTGTCGTGACGTGTTGTTACACAGTAATACTTTACAGATAGCGGGTACTCCGCGGCGTTGCTAGTTCGGCTGGCAACGCCAGAAGAATAAGCAACTTACAATGACGATTCTTTTTAGAGGTACACACTATGTTTCACCAAAATCAATCAAAGTTAGCGCTCATCGATGAAGCAATGAAGATCGAAGCGAACACTCTGGTTTCTGTGTTTTTTTCATTTCAACGTTTGGAAAACTACGTGCTATGGGATCAACACATCGCGAGACGGATCATCGAGAAGATGTATGCGAGAACGTTAGAAGCCGAAACGCGCTTCCCTGCGGTTGTTGCCCCTTACGAGGACAATGATCAATCAGAAGAAGCGATGCATCTTGAGTGGGTTTGTGCTCAAGTGCCAGAGTTAGCATTAGACTTGGAATTAGAAATAACGGAGCTTGAGAAGGCAAACTATCGCGCAGAACACCCTGTTATTTCGGCGTTCTACGATGCATTGGTGTGTTGGTTTAACATTCCAGTGCATCACTTCTAATGCTCTTTAACGAGGGCGCGCTGATGAATTCATTATTGAACGGCGATGAACACCGGCTTGATGCAGAAGTTCATGTTTCGGTTGGGTATAAAGGTGCTTGCCGAGTTACGCTTGAAGTGAGTTGGGGTAAGGAGTACGTTGCAGTGCTTCCTTGCTTTGATGAGGCGAAGAGAGTAGCGAATTTAGCGTTAAATCCCATCGTCGGCGGGTTTCAGTCTGCCACGATCACTGAAACCACTGATGCGATAACACATGAATGTGCTGAAGAATGGTTGTAAAACCGCCAAACACAAACACACTGATGACACCAAATAGCCCGATAACATGATGATGTTATCGGGTTTTTTCATTCATGGACGTCAGCTAAGTGCCTTTCGAGTGCAGAGACCAATCGGCAGTGTTCATCCGCCGTGAAGGGCTCAGCACTTTCTAAGATGGTGGCTCTTAATATTCGCTTGGTGGTTTCCTGTGACGTGTGGAGATACTGCTGGGTGACGAACATGAGTTTGGAAAACGAGGGGCGATTGAGAACGAGTGGTTTACGACCGTGAACTCGCAACTCAAATCGTTCGAGGACATAGTCATCTTCATCATCCTCTAAGCACACCCAAGGATCGTGATTGTCTCGCATTTGGATAACGCTCTATCGTACTGAATGGGGAGGTGGTGTATTTATCTTAGCACCTTCCATGGCGCTAAGATAAATCAGCACTTTGAAGGAAGGTTAACATCATCACGTGCTGTGATGTTTGTTCAGTGTTAGAGTTCGCCTCGATCACGGTCAGGTTTGCCGTTTTGGTCAAAATAGCGCACCTTACATTTCGGAAAGCCACTGCATCCCCACCAAAATGATCCTTCTTTCTTGGCTGGTCTTCGCACAAGCGGATTGCCACACTGTTTGCAGAACTCTTCTGTGCTTGGCACAACACTCTGGCGTGGCTTGGGGTTGAAGTTTGGTTTACCGTTGTCGTCAGGGAACGTCGTCTTACAGTCAGGGTAGCGATTGCAGGCATGAAATGGTCCATGTTTGCCAGGGCGTTTGAGCGTGCCTTGTTGGCAGGTTGGGCAAGTCACGCCGCTGCGCTTCACGAAAGGCACACCGTGTGTTTTGACGTGCTCGACTTGGAGATGGATATACTTGTTTACGTCACTTAAGAACGATTCAATATTGAGCTGCTGCTTCGAAATCTTATCTAAGCTGCCCTCCCAAATAGCGGAAATGTCTGGCCGTACGATCTCATCAGGAAGGAGGGCGCAGAACTCTTGTCCCGCTTCCGTCGTTTTGTAGACCGGGTTCTTGTAGCCTTTCTCTTTGCCTAAGCGAACAAGGTGTGTCAGCTTACCCACCTTTTCAATATGGCCGCTTCGCGTGGCTTCTGTCCCGATGGACCCGTTTTCCCCGGCCGTGTCTTTGTCTTTCGCCTCCAGTGTTTTGCGCAGTTCCGGATCTTTAATGAACTTGGCCGCTTGGGTCATGGCTTTGAGTAAGCTAGCGTCATCAAAGTATTTTGGTGGTTTGGTTTCACGCTGCTCCATATCCACTTGTGTACACGAGCCTTGCGTACCTTTGACCATCGAGGTGAGGTCTAGGGCGTTTTGATTCGGTTCGTCTTGATGTTCACCTTTAAACAGCACTTCCCACCCTTGTTTGCTGAGTGTGGTTTGGGTGGCACGGTAGCAGCGGCCAGTGCAGTCCACATCGAGCGCCACTTTGTCGCGTACGGAGCCAGGGTAGAACAACGCAATAAAGCGTTTGGCCACCAATTCATACAGGTTTCGCTCACGGTCGTTAAGCTCGATACCCGCGCCGCTTTTCTCGGTAGGGACAATCGCGTGGTGCGCTTCTATTTTGCTGGCATTAAAGGCTTTGTGACTGGAGGTCGTCGCGGCGTGTTCAATGGCGGTATCAAGATGTGACAGTGTCCCTGTTATGGCCGCAAAGATACTGGAGCGGTTCTCCAGATGCGCATCGGAAAGGTACTGGTTATCACTGCGCGGATAGGTCAGCAGCTTATGCTTCTCATACAGCCCTTGCAAAGTATCTAGTACGTCTTTCGGTTTATAGCCCCATCGCTTTGACGCTTCAATTTGCAGCTTTGACAGATTGAATGGCATTGGTGGTTGGCGGTGTTCCGTCTTTTGTTCAATGCTGGAGATATGCGCATTTGCTCCGGTGTCCGCTTCTTTGGTCGCCGCGACTTCCAGTGACGAAATCATACGACCTTTGTCATCAAGCTCGAATGCTTCATCAGGAATGAGCTTGCCTTTGATGATGTTGCCACCCATATCAAAGTGACCAAATAACTCGTAGTAAAAGCTTTTCTGGTGATTGAGGTTTGCCAAGGTGCGCTCGTTAATCATGCCAATCATAGCCGTAATGACTCGGCCAATATTGAGCACTTCATCAAAACCTTTCTCTCTCGCTTTAAGGGTATAGGCGCGAGTTAGGTTATAACCGAAGGTTTGGTCGGCGATAGCGCGAGCTAACGCTTTTTGGGTCAGTGGTTGGAAGTGTTCATTCGGCTGTAAGTTTGCCAGCGCCGCTTTCACCGGCTTATCGTTCAAATCGGCAATCAAGACACGTTGCACTGGCTTGGTGTTGTTTGCATAGGTCAGCACCTCATCGACCAACAAACAGCCTTCCGGGTCGGGGTCGCCTGCGTGAACAATGCTGTCTGCTTTGTCTATCCAGCTCAGCACGACTTTGAGTTGCTTCGATGCCCCCTGACGCGGCTTCATTCTTGGCGGGTAGTGTGTGCTCAAAGGTAGGTACGACAAGGCCCATTTTTTATGTTCAATGTTGTAATCTTCTGGGTCGCACAGGGCAAGTAAGTGACCAACGCACCACGTCACCACCTCTTGACCATGTTGATAGTATCCGTCTTTTTTCTCGGTGTTGACG
>NZ_JAPEID010000082.1:0-4979 GCF_028823755.1 Vibrio sp. VP6 | reverse complement strand
CTTTCAAGCATTCTGCCCTACCCCTGCCTTTTCACCCCACTAAATGTTGAACGTATCCGCGCAAGCGGAGGACTTCGCACGTCCATCGAACATGTAAGTTGATCTACATCACATAATCCTCGTGTTTGCGATGACACTTCAACCTTATTGATCCTCTTACTCCCCTCGTTTTTCAGTGCCATATGCGGATTTTCATTTATTCACAAAAAGGGGTTTTGCGCCCATTTCTGCGATAAGTCCATTGTGCCTACTTCATCCCTTATTCGCAAAGGCGTTACAGTAAATCAGCTTCAACAGAATAATCAGTTAATACCTATGAATTTACGAATCAAAGTAGAGATAGCTAACGCCATTTAGGTTATGACACTGGTAAGGATGACAAATAAGTAATGACATATGATGTTTTTAGACTTAATAACGGCTGTGATCTAGAAGTGCACTCCAAAGTCATCACGATTTTTGTGCAAAAATCACTCAAAGTATCGTTGATATTAGGAATTATAATTTCGCTAGACCTTATAGGACATAGCCTCAGAGCTAAGTCTGGACTTTCTGCTGAAATGGGCACAAAACCCCATTAACATCCCTATTGGTGATGTTGAGGGCACTGTTCGTGGTGCTCCTGCGTATAAGCAATTCTCTGAAGTGTTCTTCAATGATCTGAAAGTGGTTCGTTACAGAAACATTGCTGAATCCATCATCGAGACTCGTAAGCGTCAAATTAAAAATGGGCTTCGTCATGCCTGGATTAGTTTTAGAGACATGGCAAACGGCGTCGTACAACGCTATTTGAATGCAAATAAGTTTGAGCTCGTAGCTGAATCAAATTTGCGGGTATTCGAGGCTTATAGTCCCCAGGTCTCCCTCAATCCACACTAACTCTTATCAATGAATCCGCGCAAGCGGAGGATTCAGCACGTCTATACAAGGTTTAATGTGATCTAAGTCATAGTTTTGTGCTGGTGTTCACCCCATTTCTATCGTTGTTACCACCCACAGTGAACGCAAATGGTCGATTTTACCCTAAAAAATAGTATTCACAGAAAAGATACCTATAGAATATCACTGTAAATTTTACCTGTAAAAGGTCATCTAGAGACATACCGTTCTTATGAGAATAAATATGTAAACTACGTATATGGAATAAATATAAGAATAAATATTTAAGAAAAAGCTATCGCTTCGCTCAAAGGAACCTCCCATCAAAAGCAATTAACATCGCAGTACAATTCAGAATAAACAAATGCTTTTGACGGGCCCCAACAGCCAGCTTTGATTACTTACGATAAAACAAGTCCCAATATCTAGCTGGCTGCGCTGAACATTTCTTTTGTCATACGACAGGAAACTATAGAGCATATACGTATAATTCCGTGAAAAGTCTTACTCGCTACGCTCGCGCATTCTAGCAAGGCAAAGGGCCATTTTTGTACCGGAATCACTGTGAATAAAAGAAAGCTTTTGATAGCTCGGGAAGGACGCATCTTACTCACTTCGTGAGCGCGTTCTAGTATTCGTCGCACAGCGACTCATGAAATGAATGGTTACGGCGTCACAATTTGCGGTTAAAAAAAATGACGAAATGTCATTAACATTTCGCCATTATGTCGGAATGAAACTAAATCATTAGTTGATGAGTTTTGAGATCTCATCTTCAGTAAGTTCTGTCGTTTGGGCGACTAAGGCAATATCAATGCCTGCTGAAAGCATTTTTTTTGCTATTGCTAGTTGGGTTTCTTGACTACCTTGTTTGCGACCTAATTTTTCGCCTTCTTGTCTACCTTGCTGTAGACCTTGTTTTAAACCTTGTTCGCGGCCACGCGCTTCTAATTGTTCTGCTACTGTCATGAACCGTTCCTCATGCTCTGGAACTTGCTTCGCTAAAGTTCGCATTAAATCTTCCAGATTTGATGTTTCCCCTACTCTAAGCAAATACTCCACTAAACTATCTAACTGTTTGCTGGTTATTAAACGCTCTAATAACAGTGTAACCAGTGTGTCTGTAAAATCCAACAAATCTCTTTGTCGTACATGTTTCTGTACCAGCTCTAACAAGGCCACTCGTTTATGTCGAATGATGTCATCATCCGGTATCACGGTGACATCCACCAAAGGGAAAGATTGACCATAAAGCAACTGAGCTATCTCTGGTTTTTCAAATTCATCCAACCAATTCGTGCTGTATGGGTAAGGACTGGTTTTTCCATGGTAAAACAGCAATGGTACGACTAAAGGTAACTTCTCATTTCCTGCATCAAGGTGTTGTTGCATCGCGGCAATAGCGTACCGCATCAATCGAAAGCCCATGTGTTTGTCTGGGCTGCTTTGATGCTCTATCAAAGCGTACACATACCCTACCCCACTGTCCGTTTCCATTGAGTACAGCACATCGGAATAATACGGCACTAACTCATCTTCCAAAAATGAACCTGATTGAAGCTGGAGCGTATCGAGGTTGCAGATTTGTTTGATGTGTCCTGGTAAGTGAATATCGAGAAAGTCTTTTGCTGTCTCTGGCACAGTCAAGAACGACTTAAACAATCCATCATGTATGGATGTTGGTGCTTTCATTCTGTTTATTCCCGTCTTTACATCCCAACACTATACTTTAATCAGTATGAGATTGCAGATTTTAATCTGATATATATCAGAACCTTAACCTTACTAGCGTACGTTTTCGTTCTATTAGACCTCAAACCACTTTGCTTCCTAAGCTCTAATGGTTGTTATATTTATTTTGTTTTTATTAATTATCTTATTTATGAAAATAATATAATTATGATAAATTGATTGTTTTTCTTGTTTTTCTTGTTTTTCTTGTTTTTCTTGTTTTTCTTGTTTTTCTTGTTTTTCTTGTTTTCAATTAGTAGGATTGTGATGTGGTTATTCAATGGAGTCCTGTATGAAAAAAATTATCCTTCTAGGTCATCAAAAGGGTGGTGTTGGTAAGTCGAATACGGCTTGCAACCTTGCCGTCGCTTTAGCTCATGAAAAATATCAAGAAGATACTAGTCGAATTTTACTACTTGATGCCGATCCGCAAGGTACTCTTTATCGTTGGAATCAAAGGCGAATAGAGATTGGGGGAGCTTTAAAGGAGTTTCCATGTATTCGCTTAGATGGAAATATTACTAAGCAGCTACAAAGAGAAATTGAAAATTATGATTTCATTATTGTTGATGCTGCTGGTCGTGATAGTCGAGAAATGCGCAGTGCAATGCTGGCTGCAGATCTCATGATCATGCCAACTAAGGCTAGTCATGCAGATTTGGAACTGTTAGAGCATATGGCTGAGACAGTTGAATCCGCTCGTGATTTTAATGATGCTCTAGAAGTTGCTGTTTTTATTAATATGGCGCCGACTAATACTCATGCTGAAAGACAAACTGCAAAGCAGTTGCTTAGTGAATATCCTGAATTTCATTTGATGAGGACAGTTGTTGCAGACCGAAAAGCACATCGTGATGCTTTTCATCATGCATGTGGTGTTCATGAATGGAAAGACAATAAAGCAAAGTCTGAGATTAGTTGCTTAACTAAGGAGATATTAGATGCTTTCTCGATCTAATTTAAAAGCTCAAGAAAAAAAAGTGAAGGAAGCTGATGCCTTTGTTGATGGTGCTGATTCTAAAGTTTCTCGCACGGTAGGACGCCCAAAACAAAAAGGAGAAAAGCGGGAGCCTGTTACTGTCTCTTTGACGAAGTCTGAAGCTCAACAATTGGATAAAATTCATAAAAGATTGAATGTCATTTCTTATTCTAAAGATGAAGATTTTTCGTTAGATCGCTCTAGTTTCATTCGAGCTATTGCGGAACGTTGTGAAAATATGTCAGATGAAGAATTATGGAAATGGTTTAATTACCATAAATAAGCTAATTATCTTATTTATGGTAATCAACTTATTAGATAACCCATCCCGATGCGATCGCCAAACCTACCTAGAGGGAAACTAAAACCCTAGAAGGGAGTTTCAATGCAAGGGAATTGTAGCATTAACCACACACACTAAACCAAAACGCTACTGATGATGAACTCAGGTTGCTCGCTAGTCTCATCGAGCGCGACTTTTTCCAACCGGTTCAGAGAAGCGTCGTTGAATCTTTTGTCTCTCGCTAGAGTATAAGCGCTCATGCGGACCTGGAAGGGGAGAGTGGCGGACATTTTTAAACCTAATGTAAAAAACATTTACCGCATTGTATTCCGTGGTGTTGATTAGATGTAATATGTTAAATAGCTAAATTTAGAGTGGCTTTTGCCTGTTTCGACGCAGCGATGACAGCAGAATTGCAAAAGTCACTCTTTTCCTCCCTGATTTCTCCCTTTATCTACCTGAAAGAAAATTACAGTTTTCGTCCAAATGTTAATCATTTGTGATGCGATTTCATTTCGGCGCGATCTTCTCTCTTAATCCTTAAAATGATCACTTTTCTCCAAGGTTGGCTCTTTACGTGGCTATGAGAGGGTAACCTCTGCGCTTTTGTGCACCCTTGACTGTAGGGCGCTTCTGTTTGTTTTAATTTTGTACAGATTGTTTGTATGTACGTTAGTTTGTTCGTATAATAACAAACGTACAAACAAACTTTGAAAGTGACAGGGGAATGAAGCATGGTCAGAGAAAGAGCTTTTTCGGATCTGCAAGTTAAAGAAGCGGCAAATGCGCTTTTGGTTGAAGGTAAAAACATCAACGGAACGTCACTGCGCAACAAGATTGGTACAGGCCGTCCGTCTGCCTTAATGTCTGCGTTTAAGGCACTTGAGGATTCTGGTGAAATCCTAGCGCCGATGCTTCCAGACTCTAATGAGCAAACCATTGTTCATCAGGAGTTACCGCCGGAAATTGCTGAGCGTTTGTCATTAATGCTTGGTGATGTTGAACAGCTTGTTCATCAGATCAACGACCACGCTCATTACACTGTTGAGCAACGTCTTAACCAAGCCATTGCAGAAGCAAACGAACGTGCTGCGAATGCAGCAAAGC
>NZ_JAPEID010000081.1:0-5059 GCF_028823755.1 Vibrio sp. VP6 | reverse complement strand
CTAGATGGCTAATGATGAGTAATAATCAGAACGATATTTGCACAATTTGTGTAAATTTTCTTTATTTCCCAAATGCCAGCCTCTATCATACTGGCGTCCACACCTATAGTAACGTTTGTGAGTATTATGAATAAAGAGAGCATATCAAGAATTCTTGAAGCCTTTGCGTACATCGCGAAGCGCGCTCCTGAAAAAAGAAAGAACATGTATAATGTTCTAAAAGTTTTCTATCTTGCTGATAAGTTGCACATGGAACGTTATGGGCGCTTTATCTTCGACGACAGTTATTCTGCTATGGCTAAAGGCCCTGTGCCATCTCATGCCTATAACCTAATAAAAAGTATAAAAAGTGGGGAAGAACTGCCGTATTCAATCCAGCCTCCAGTGAAGTTAGGAAAAGGCTATATTGTCCAACCTGTTCGAGATGCTGACGAAGATTTTTTCAGTGGCTCAGATCTTTCTTGTATTGATGAAGTTATTGAGCTAAGCAAAACTCGTGACTTGGGCGATATGAGTCACGATGACGCTTGGAAAAAAACCACACTTAATCAATTCATGTCTGAGGAAGATATTATAATGACTTTAAAAAACAAAGAGTCATTGTTACAACTTCACCAAAACAGACACCCCTAAGCTCGGCTTGGGTTAGAAACCACGTTAAAAGTCACAGGGATAGTGATGTCATCAAAACAAAATCCTCTCGCGCAACTAGCTGCTAATAACTTAAGAGTTGGTTCTGTTATACATAAGTTCTGTCATTTTACTACACCACCTAAGGACAAGTTTTTGGTTGTCGTGTCAGTAGACCCTCGTTTACTCGTATTGATTATCAATTCCAAAATCAATCAATATTACATCGACAATGGAACGGATCAGTATCATGTAAGTGTTCCCCAAGTAGACCATCAGTTTTTATCTCATGATTCATTTACAAATTGCGTCGAAGCACATACAGCGTTCGATTGTGATGATATAAAACAAGATATAATCGATAATTATACGAGTGTTTTTAAAGGTTGGCTGACAGATAATTGCCTTGAAGATGTATATAACGCAGTTAAAAATAACAACATTATTCGCCGAGGCCATCAGAAGGAAATAATCACTGCGATAGAAGGTCGATTAACACATTTATGTTCAACTCTTGGAGCATCCCCCTCAAATGATGACGATGATATTCTGAATCAAAGTAGTTCCAACTAGCCATATTTTGTACGTAATTAGTTAAGATTAATGTATTAACTCTTTAAGCTTCTTCACCGAATCATCCATGAAATCAAAAACATATTAACTCTATGATATTGATAATTATGGAGTTAATCATGATTAAGCTAACCAATCTTCAACAAATCACAACCCTACCAATCACCACAATTTTACAAGAACAAATCAAATCCATATTCTCCGAGCCATTTCACGATGAAGCAGAAGCCCAACAAGCATGGGATGAACTGCAATGTGAGCTCTGGTTCCTCACATCAAAATCCGAACTCTCTGCCGTCGTCGTCGACGATATCGAAATGCTAAAACGAGCACTGACCTACACCGAATTCGAAGACGAGCTGGACTATGGAGCAGTGCTGACCCTGAGCATTGTCGAGGACAGTGGTAAGGGTATTTACCTACTGCTACCTAAGACACTACTCACCGAATTACGCCAATACTTCTCCATCGAGAATGACTAAGGAGGCAGTGATGCAATCCCGAAAATTCAAATTCAATAAACGCCAACTAGACTCACTACCACCGACGCCGCCGTCGAGCAAAAGTAAGGAAACGGAATATACAGACGAGTTATGTTCTGGTCTCAAGATGATCGTCAACCGCCAAGGCAGGAAGCGTTTCTTGTTCAGGTACACACTGCACGGAACTAAGAAATCTATCCAGCTAGGTGAGTACCCAGCGCTAGATATCAACACTGCTCGTCAGATTGCGAATGACCATAAACGGGAAATTGCTCTAGGTAATGACCCCAAGGCTATTCGTGATGAGAAGCGCAACGTGCTCACGTTCCAAGAGTTCGCAGAGCTGCACTACTTACCCTATGCAATGATGAACAAGCTCACCGCGAAAAGTGATGCTGGTAGTCTCAAGCTCCATTTCTATCCGAAATGGGGCAAGAAACCTCTTACTGATATCGGTCAGCAGGACATTCAGAAATTGTTGGACGGATTACTAGAAGGTAGGAAGCCTGCAACGGTGAACCGTCTACGTTCCTTAATTCTTCGCATGTTTAGATTGGCAATGGAATGGGGTTATGTCGATTCTAATCCGGGGCAGTACATACGGAAACTTAAGGAAAACAATGTAAGACAGCGATTCCTATCGCGGGCCGAGGTTTACAGCTTTATCAAGGCATGTAACGAAGAACCCAATCGCACCCAATCTAACGCATTGAAATTCGCTCTGCTTACTGGGATGCGAATCGGTGAAATCACCAGTTCGAAATGGGAGTGCCTTACCGTCGACGACGACGGCAATTGGAGCCTGTTTCTACCACACACGAAATCGGGGCTGTCGAGAACGGTCCTGCTCAACCATCTAGCTAAAGAGGTCATTCATGATCAACGACGATTTCAACAACCGAAGAACCCCTATATCTTTGCCGGAGATGCACCCGGTAGACCTATCGCTCATCCGAAGAAGGCATTTGCTCGAATCAAGAAAGCTGCTGGTATTACAGACAACTTCCGAATTCATGATTTGAGGCATAGCTTCGCATCGATCCTTATCAACAGCGGAAATGCGACGCTCTATGATGTTCAGCATTTATTGGGACATCAGTCGCCACAGACCAGCACGAGGTATGCTCATTTGGCTAGCTCAAGGCTGAGGGAGGTAAGTGCTAATGTAGCGGAGTTAGTTGGCGATATTTGATCTAACAAAAAGTCATATAAAACATAAAGTAAGAAGATGTTGGTGATTGATTAAAATACAGCTAGATGTTAACTTATGCGTTAGCCCTTAGCGTGGTTACTTTCGGGTAGCCAATGGTTGGTGTATAGCCGACCTGACGAAATTGATCGTGATTGTGTTGCACTAAACAGAATCACGATCAGCTCGTGCCTCACTGAGCGTGATTCTGTTTAGTGCAAGCCGTTTCGCTTGCTGCGCAACCTCACGCCTTGTAAGGGCTTCTTCTTTTTTTAGGAAATTACCATGTGGTTTAAGCATCCCAATTTCATTTCAGCTAAGCGGTACCTTATTTCTCAATTCAAGAGCATTGAGCAGAGTAAGAAATCTAGCGATATGAAAGATGCTCGAAGTGCACTATTTGGTCGCAATGCATTACCAAAACTTCTCTTTGTTTGTGGAGGAGATCCAAAATACTGCAAACGTCGCGGCGAAATCGAAAACTATCTATCTAGGCATGCTAAACACCTTCTAACGTTTCGAGCCGAGTATGCTTGGGAGACTATAAGTAACACTCAATCAGATGTTAACGCTTTAGAGCTCGAAGAGTGGCTAGCAGATTTATCTGATGCAGTAATAATTATTGTTGAGTCATTTGGTACTGTTGCGGAGTTAGGAGCATTCTCTTTAAGTAAACCTTTAAGGAGTAAGTTGCTACCAATTCTAGATCGTCAATATGAAAATGATGAGTCTTTCGTTAACACAGGTCCGGTAAGATGGGTAGATAGAGACTCTGTATATAGTCCAACAATTTATGCCGACTTCGATACAATACTCACTTCAATTCCTGAAGTTCTGGAAAGAATCGACTCTGCTAGACCAAAGTTTTACAATTCCAGAGAGGGAAATAAAACTATTGGAAATTTCTTGTTCACTAAGAAAGAGATGTTATTTGTAATAATAATCATAGTGACGAGTATTGGTCCCGTTGATAGCGACAACATCGTTGATATATGCAAAAAATCATTTGGTATAAGAAATAAAGCAGATACCGACGAGATTGAGTTATTAATTTCTCTTTGTGTTGCATTGGAAATCGTACATCCAATTAATGTTTCTGGCCACATTTGTTATACCTGTCACGATTATACAAAGTTGTATGGAACAACCACTAGCCACTTACTAAATACATCCCAAAAACTTCGTGGCGTATGTGTTTCAAAATTGATTTACATAAAAGAATACGTAAATGAAATCAAGAGATTAAAGGCCAATGCTTCTTGAGTTACTGTCCAGACTTACAATATTGGAAGAAGAGTATATTTTAAATATCGCTCAAACATCCGCACAAAGGTATAAAAAATTCCATATAAGAAAAAGAAATGGAACTCTTAGAACAATCTTCCAACCGTCAAAAGAGGTAAAGGGAGTTCAGCGTATTATTCACGATGAGTTGCTCAAGAAACTACCTAGTCATCCAGCTAGCACTGCTTACAAAGAGGGAAGCAGTATAAAAAAACATGCTGAATCGCATAAAAAGGCAAAATATTTACTAAGGTTGGACTTTAAGGACTTTTTTGAGTCAATAACTGACAATGATATCAGGAAATTTGCAGCCGATAATCTTACTGGAAAAATCCAACACTGGACAGAGGAAGATACTAACCTTCTAGTAAAACTATCGACTTTCAAAGGAGGATTGACCATTGGTTCTATTACATCCCCACTTTTGTCAGATGCAATTTGCTACAACTTAGATGTCGCTCTTTTTAGCCTTTCTCATGAATTGGGGATAATTTATACCAGATATGCAGATGATTTGTATTTTTCAACCAATAGCCTTGGGATTTTAAAAAACATCCCAGAAAGAGTTGAAGAAATCATTTCTCGACTGGAGTACCCGAGCAAGCTAAAAATCAATAAAAGCAAGACACATCACTCTTCAAAAAAGAACAAGATGAAAGTTACGGGATTAACCATCACAAATGACGCCAGAATATCTATTGGTAGAGAGAAGAAAAGAGAAATAAGAAGTAAAGTTTTCAATTGGGAAGAACTATCACCAGAGGATAAATCTCATCTTTCTGGCTATCTGTCTTACATAAAATCTGTTGAACCAGCTTTTATTAATAATCTGTGCACAAAGTATGGTGCTAGCATTATTAAAGAAATAACGGTTTTCAATAGCAAAAAAGTGAAGTAACCC
>NZ_JAPEID010000080.1:0-5639 GCF_028823755.1 Vibrio sp. VP6 | reverse complement strand
CTTTTTTATTCATTTCACTACTGCGTTAACGAAAATATTTGCCCTTACTGATGACGGCAAAGAATCCGTTTTGGTGCAGAGATTCTGCTACGAGCGCGCCGCCTTTAATATAAGACACCAAAGGCAACCAAACGTCTTCCTCTTCATAATATCGAGCCAGCGTTAATTCTTGAGACGACGTGATATCACTGATATCCACGGTCAACGTGAACGTGTCTTGGGTTCGAATGGACTCATTATACCATTGCCCCCCTTCTCCAGGATTGAGTATATTGCCAAGTTCATCGGTAAGCGTCCCCGTTTGTTCCAACATTCCATCGATCATCAATACATCAGACAGCACTTTGGGGTGGGTACTTTGCAGCCATAAGCATTTAATTTCTTCTGCAAACGCGTAAGTTGTGTTTGAGCCACTGTCAATTTGACGGTTGAAGTGTTTATTCATGCCTTCGGTAATTGTCGCTGAAGTGCCGCGCATTCCGTCTATGCTGGATGGAGGTATGACCATGTTATAAGCATAATTACTCGGGATCAAAGTTGTTTGATTTCCTTTAATGGATAACGTACGACATATCGGTTTCCAGCCTGCATCATTCAAAAAATGCTGTGTTACAGGGTCGGTTTGATCTAGCTTGTATTGCTCTCGGAATCCATCCGTCTCATCAAAAGACCAGGAGCCCACCATGTTATCACTGGGATACCATAGATGTTCATTCCCCCATATGGTCAGATGTTGTAAATCGCCTTTGAGTTCAAACACACCAAACGCGGTCACTCGTCCGGAGGAGGCATTGGTGGCTTGAGTCATGAGTGGTACTTCATACTTGTCTAAATAATGACGCTCAATCGCGTAGTGTTTGTGGGAGCATGAACCGAAAATGTATTGATGAATGCTGTTTGAGGGAAAGCATTGTGTCGCACTGGCACCCAAAAGATTGTTTTCTGGTTGCGCGTAATCGCCAAAATGTACGTGTACCTCAAGGTCCGACGATGCGCCTTCAGCATAAATCAGACTTTTGGAGATGATGTGATCATGACCTGCTACATACAGGACATTATACTCGGTCAGTAACGACAAAAATCGTTGAGTAATGCCAGGATGTTGCGTTTCCAGATTAGGGAAGAGTCCTTCACCGGAAGAAGATACCGAAAATTTACCAACCTCTTCTAATTGCCCCGTATGATTTCGACCAGAGAGAGGATAGTGGCAAAATAAAACGACATGGTTAAATTGCCCTTGTAACCGCTGCAACTCAGATTCAATGAAGTCCAGGTTCAACAACCAGTCCTCATTTTTTCTAATGGGCGTCCCATCGGCCAGCGTCGTGAGCACATCGCCATCCCAGTTTACGGTAATAAACGGATCACAACCGAAGAACAAGGTGTCATCAATCACAAATGAGTACAAGCCACAGCAATCTAAAGGCTCTCCGGTATCTTCTCGTAGAAAGGTTGGTTTGGTGATGTTGGCTTTATTGTCGAGCAGTGAACCGACACCTTGAGTCCAAAACGTTTTGATGCCATCAAAATCATTATTATCCATGCCAGTGAACATCACTGCCGTTCCTTCATGGTTGCCTCTCACCGGATAAAGGTTCAAGCGTTGATCGAACTGTTCATTTTTTATCATGGCCATATAAGTTTCCACTTCCGAATGACCATCAAGGTAGCCACTTGGATTGGGAGTGTCGGTTTGGTCACCGACTAATAAGACGTGTTTGATCCCTTGACGCTCAATCTCTTCGAGCGTGCTCTTTAGTAAGTTGCCGTTTGCGTGGACATCGCCAATGACCGCAAATTTTGTGGTGGTGCCGGTGTCATTGGGAATGATAAAAGGAGCGGTGGTGACTGATGGGGTGTCGCTGTGGCAGCCCATCAAATTGCCCATTACCCCGTAAGTGGACAAGCCTAATGCTGATAACTTAATAAATTCACGTCTGTTCATTGTTTAATAGATTCATGTTGGTGAAACGATGCCGACACCGTATTGAACCTGTATGTTATTTTTATTTCACATTTGTGACGAATAAGTATGGGTAGCTAAAGGAGGAAGGAGGACGTTCATCGACGCCTTGATGAGTGGAAGATTGGAAGGGCGAGTAGGATTGCTTTTGTTATCGGGAACTTACCTTGCATTAATTGTATCATGAAAATGCTTAATGACTGATGCTGTTTTTATTGATGTTGCGGATGGATAATGAGCTTCGACGTTGTAAGCCGAAGCTCATAGACTTAAATGGCCGCGAGACCAAACATATAGAGACCGCAGATTAACCCCATGAGTACAACAAGCGATCGCTATGTTAGCGATATAAAAGAGAGGGTGGAGTGCTCTCGTGAGCCCAAACAGGAGTGCCGGCGCGGCCAGTTCGTCCTAGTGAACACCTCTCGCTTACTAATGTATGAGTAATGAGGGCATGAAAACGGCAGTTGAGCGAGCTTAAAAATTGAGTTGATGAATCCTTGCAAACCTCTCGCATTGATAATACGCGTTTAACCATGAGAGCTGTTGTAATCGCTAGATCACTAAACAAACGAGGTCTTCCCCCGTTTGCTTAGCTTCATTTGTTTCCATAACCGAATAACTTCTTCATCAATCAAAAATTTCAGTGAACCGCGACTGATCAAAGCTTGGTTATAGTGTTTCCAGTTGGTTGTTTTGTAGCGAGGTTTGGCCATTGGTCTAAGCGTTTGAATGAACTTAGCTGATCAGATCGTAGGCTGATGATTTAGTTACCTGATTTAGGAAACAAAGCCAATATAACGGGTAACTCAGTTAGAAAACATCCGAAAGTTGTCAATATTCAGGCTGAATAATGACAGTTTAACAAGCCTCAGTGCAATACCAATCTCCATTAATACCACAAAAACTAACTCTTCCTGTTATGTGCATTTTCAGGGCGACCTTTTGGCTACTTTCTGTAAAAAACTTCAGAAGCTCAGTATTGCTTTCACTATCAAATGTTGAATATTCAAGTAAGGGCCTGCCACTCACCGGATCAATCTCGATGACATTAGGTTAACCGCGTTAGTTGTCTGACAATGAAGTCAAATTTAGTCGTAGTAGCGGCACGAGATAACCGTGATAGCTTAAACTTCAACGACTTAAGCTCGCCTGATGTCATTTAATAAGGTAATTGTTCTTTTGCTGCGACACAGGTGTTCTTTGTTTATTCTAGGATTCTTCTTTCAAGTTAAGGAGCAGTAATAATAAGTTTCTCCTCATTTATCATCTAGACATAATCAGTTTACTGTCATAGCTAAAATGTTGACGGCAATTTTACCTTGTTTTGGTATTGAGTTCTAAATTGCTCCAGTTCAGTTGCATTGATGGGAGTGTTATCTGGAACGGGGAAATCGGGCCCATTATGTGGGCACCGCTCTCTTGTAACCGGATGCATGCAATGAGGGTTAAAGGGTGAGCTGATAGCCCACCTCGATATCTAGTGCTGCTAAATGACGTTTTAAACTGGTTGCGAGTGCGGGGCGTGATATTCCCAGAACTCTGAATACGGCTTCAATGCGATCTCCTTGTCAAAACGAGTATATTAGGTTCGGGATATCTATCTTCTCTACAGACGTAGAGATTTCAGGGACCGGTCCTGTCAGTAAACGAGTCGAAAAAATAGGTAACGATGTCCGCTGGAGGTGGTTATTTGCATGATATGATAACGCGGCGCCACCACTTAAAACGGCAATGAGCGGGATATTGACTTTGATGCAGGTGTAGTGGTTTTGTAGCGAGGCTTTGACATGAAATCAAAGTCAGTGAATGTACGTCCCTGGTCTGATCGTAAGATTCTGATTTAGTACATTCGATTTCTGCAACAAAGCCAATGAGAATAGGTAACTTATCAAAATTCTTTTACTAGGTGCGGCATGACTTGAGTCATACGCTGTTTCTCTAATGTCATCGCCGCGTGATGTTGGTGACGCACAAGTAACGACGCCCACTTTTCCATTCGAACTTGGCTTTCTCCTATACGTACATTATTTATCCACATATAGTGTAAATCAAAAGTCACTATCGTTTGAGCATGATACGCCTCATTTGCCGAATAGATTTGGCTGTATCGATTGTCTAAGACATCAATACCATCCTCATGATGGTACTCCAAAACTAAGTGATAAGTTTTAGGCGCACTCGAAGCCAATAACAAATACGCAAGTCGCAATCGTTCAAAAGGAATGCCTTGCCGAAGGAGAGAAAAATATTTTGCGATAGCTATATCTTCACAATCACCTTTAAAACCTCTTAAAGTCTCCTCCGGAGTAGCCCAATAATCTTTTTGTCCCCATAATGTAATGTCTCGCGTATAGATGATCTGATTATAAAATTCATGAGTTATCAGCAACCGATGTTTTATCCAAACATACTCCCGAGCTTGCGCATCGCCAACACCCCATAATAAGCACATCATTATCATTCGTCGCATATTGGCATCCATACTGTTATATCTACTTAATAACAGTATGGAAGACCAACCCATTCTCTGCACTATACAGTAAAGAAAACGCTCCTCTACATTCTCTTTTTCTTCATTGCAAATCCGTAGAAATGACCTCGTTGCAAATTTTTCCCATACCGGAATTCTAGGTCTGAAACCTGAATGGAATGAATAATATGTCTGAGTTCAACGGTTACTATTTTTTGGTCAAGTTATTATCTGGGCGGTTCGTTGGTACTGTAAGTACAGTATCAGTCATCGGGTACTAACCGAAGAGTTCTGACCACACTACGCTGGTATTGAAAGCCAAGATGAGCCTTTTCATGGCAGATTTATGAAACCTACATACGAATAAAAAACGCTGGATGTATCTTTATCGAATCATAACGGAGTTAGGTGAAAGCGTGGATTTCTATTTATCAACCACTCGTAATACAAAAGCTACTAAAACTAAAGAAAGAAGGAGTAAGCCAGCCGGAAATTCAACATCGACAAATCAAATATATGCACAATCGAATAGAATCTAATCACAGTAAGCTAAAGCGATTGATTATCGCAGTAAGAGCGAACCGCTTACGCAACGATTAAAAGGTTTGAAATGATGCGGAGGTTTCGTAAAGGTAAGTTCGAACTGATGGTGTTTGGTCGAGGAACTGCAAGTAATTTGTGTCTGATAGAAAGGCAGTTTACCTTCTAGCCCATCATTCATCCCTGATTAACTGGCTTCTTCAACAGCTTTGCAACAGAGCTAGTTCAGCGGAGTCTTTTTGTAAATATTTGAACTTCACACAAGTGTGAGGTTCAAATCCAATGCCTTATTTTATGTCTGTTTGGAATTTTCATGTGTTGTGGTTTTTATTATTCTTCATAATCAATCATTTAGCCATCTAAACGTACACTTTTGTTTCGTTGGGCCACCAAACCCCTTGATGGAAGTAAAAGTAACCACGCAGCATTAAATGCCCTGAATATGCAACTGTGGTTGACGGGTTATTTCATGCTGTCACTGGTTGAATCTGGACATAAAATATCTGAACAACATCGTCGAGCAGAGTTTCTGTTGGGTTAAACATAAGACGCGGCAAGCTTTTGGGGGAAGTTAATTGAAGGAGCGACGACAAGTTTTCATAGCCGAGAAATGTGGACTATGCTCAAACGCGATCAGATAGATGTGGTTGGAGAGACTGTCTG
>NZ_JAPEID010000007.1:0-177582 GCF_028823755.1 Vibrio sp. VP6 | reverse complement strand
GCGATTCCACCACAATGTCAGCCACTTATCGTCAGTAAATAACGTCTTATCTTTGTTCTTGTTTCGGCTCAGGTATCTCTTTTATGAAACTGGAGAAACATCATACTTTTGTCTACAGTGAATAATACCAATACAAAAACTAACCCAACTCGTTTGGGTGACATATTATAGAAATCTTAAATAAACAACGGGTTGTATGTATTGTTGAGTGGTAACGACTCTGTTTTGAAAGATCTTTCGTCACGATACTCTGATTTCTGAACAATATGTCTGTCGGTTGGTAAGTAAAATAGGCAACGCAGACAAGGTATTGAGGCGGGGTTGTGGAGTGACCTGCCGTAGAATGAATCAAGGACAAAACCATGACTATGATTTGTGCAAAAGAATTTGCAGAGTGGTTAAGACACAGATTTAGCAGTGATCCCAAGGGAGTTTTATTGACTCGTGAAGATGTTAATCACCTGACGGGACGTCAGCGTCTCGATCCGGGATTTGTTAATGATGTGCATTACGAGCTAATGCAATATGGAATGGCTTTCGTTACAGATACGAGCAGGGAAAACTTCTATTTAATTCCTGTATCTCAAGCTGAAAATTGGCGTGAAAGGCTCGAGTATCACTTTGAGAAAGAGTTGTTTTGCAATATCTATCCAATCGAAAAATCAGGATAAAAAAAGGTTCAACTTTGTTCGCAAAGTTGAACCTCATTTTATTTAGGCGAGTCCCTGAATCACCACAAACTTTTCAAGCAATTGCTCTTCTGTCTCAATGTGGTTTGGATCAGTAATAATACATTTTGTTATTGGACAAACTGACTGACAGGTAGGCTTTTCGTAATGACCTTTGCACTCAGTACATAAGTTAGGGTCGATTTCGAAGATGCTGTCTCCCATGCTGATCGCGCCATTCGGGCATTCCGGATCACACATGTCGCAGTTAATGCATTTGTCAGTGATGAGTAACGCCATGATTACTTACCAGTAGGGTTACGAGTGTCCTGGCCTGCGTTTAGATTGCGCATCAACAGACCGTATTCTAGGTCCATGTCTTCAGGAACCGGAATGAATACGAAGTGGCCGTTACCTTTTGCGTCTTCAATTGACTCTGATTTGCGGTTTTCCATCGCTTCTAGAGTGAAAACAACGTTACCTTTTGGTGTCATTAACTCCAGGCTGTCACCTACAACGAATTTGTTTTTCACTTCAACTTCTGCCATGTCGCCACGACGTTTACCTGTGAACTCACCAACAAATTGTTGTGCGTCAGAGACTGAGTAACCGTAGTCGTAGTTTTGGTAAGTATCGTGTGTATGACGACGTAGGAAACCTTCTGTGTAACCACGGTGAGCTAGGCTTTCTAGTGTACCCATTAGGCTTTCATCGAATGGTTTACCTGCAACTGCGTCGTCGATCGCTTTACGGTAAACTTGCGCTGTACGTGCGCAGTAGTAGAACGACTTAGTGCGGCCTTCGATTTTTAGTGAGTGAACACCCATCTTAGTTAGACGCTCTACGTGTTGAACCGCGCGTAGGTCTTTTGAGTTCATGATGTAAGTGCCGTGTTCATCTTCGTAGGCAGCCATTTTTTCTTCTGGACGATGCGCTTCAGAAAGCAGAACCACTTCATCCGTTGGTTTACCACGACCGATAGTGGTTTCAGGGCGCTCGTCTTGAACTTCAACAGGCTGTGCTTCAGTTGGGTCAAACTTCTCAACGATGTCGCCAGCGTCGTTTTCTTTGCCTTCTTCAACTTTGTATTCCCAACGACATGCGTTAGTACATGTACCTTGGTTAGGGTCACGCTTGTTAATGTAACCAGAAAGTAGGCAACGACCAGAGTAAGCCATACATAGTGCACCGTGAACGAATACTTCTAGTTCAGTTTCAGGGCAATGCTCACGAATTTCTTCGATTTCTTCTAGAGAGAGCTCGCGAGAAACGATTACACGTTCAACGCCATTCGCTGCCCAGAACTTAACGGTTGCCCAGTTCACAGCGTTTGCTTGTACAGAAAGGTGAATTGGCATTTCTGGGAAAGCTTCGCGAACCATCATGATTAGACCAGGATCTGACATGATCAATGCGTCAGGGCCCATCTCAACGACTGGTTTAAGGTCACGAATGAAGGTTTTTAGCTTTGAGTTATGTGGTTGGATGTTGCATACCACGTAAAGCTTTTTGCCTAGGGCATGTGCTTCATCGATACCGATTTTTAGGTTCTCGTGGTTAAACTCGTTGTTACGTACGCGAAGGCTGTAGCGAGGTTGGCCAGCGTAAACTGCATCTGCGCCGTAGGCGAATGCGTAACGCATATTTTTCAGGCTGCCCGCTGGAGACAGTAGCTCAGGTACGAATGCTTTCTCAGTTGTCATTGCTCAATTCTCTTTTATCTGATCACAAGTCAGGCCAATTCCACCTTATGGAAATGGGGCGCAAATTTTACGTCAAAATGTGAACTGTGACTAGGAGAATTGTGCTTTAGATGAACAAACGCCCTACAAAAAGTGAGGGCGTATTTATTAAAAAGTAGGGTTATCTTATGCGTTAGGGTTAGGTAGGCCACCTAGCGCTTCATATAGATTTGGTAGGAAAGCGCTGAATTCACCGCACATTAGTGAGAAGTCAGCATCAAAGCGAGCCGCTTGATCTTCACGTGGGATATCGTCGTTTTGATCTTTCAACTCATCTGAGAATTTTAGACGTTTGATGCCGGAATCTTCAGCCATGATGAACTCGATTCGGTCTTGCCAGTTAAGTGCAAGTTTCGTCACGACTTTGTCAGCTGCGATGTGATTGCGGATTTCATCTGTGGTCAGCTCTTGCTTCTTACAGCGAATCACGCCACCTTCTTCAAGTACCGATTTTAACTCAGCTTCGTCCATCATGGTGATGCCTTGCGGTGTGTTACCTGTTTTAACCCATTCAGTTAGCGTGGTTTCAATTGCTACTTCTGGAATCGCAGGAACAACAGGTAAGCTACCCATGGTTTTACGCAGTAGCGCTAATACGTCTTCTGCTTTTTTGTAGCTGCTTGCATCGACAAGGATGAAGCCTTCTTTTGGCATAATCAACACGTGAGTGTGGCTGCTGCGGCTAAAGGCACGAGGCAGTAAGTCCATCACGATGTCATCTTTTAAGTTATCTTTCTCTTTCTTCTTCAGAGGGCGACCTTCTTGCGCTTCCATAGCGTCTACTTTTGCATTCAAAGACTCTTTTATCACAGAAGCAGGCAGCATTTTCTCTTCTTTTTTTGCACAGATCAGAATGCGGTTTTCTGACACGTGCGTCATCATGTCGCCATGTCGACCCATAGCACTAACCCAACCAAACTTTTGTTTATCTTGGCTACCACAAGGGGTGAATCGAAACTCAGCGAGTTGAGTTTCTAGTTGATCGGCGTTGAAGTTAACCTCGCGGTTAACGCGATATACCAGACAGTTTTTAAACCACATAAATCTTCTCTAGGCTTGATGACAAGGGAGTAATCATAGGGAATTTTTGAGCTGATGTCTTAATAGAAATGAAAAATATCAGGATGAACCCCAAAAGAAAGTTATATGAAAATTTGTTTTCAAAGGTCACAAAAGTGTCATAATTGGTAGTGATAATGCTTATGCATCGAGGGGCGCTTTGTCTCTTAAATTCATTAGCTCAACAAACATAAGGTTACTCAATTATGTCTAGAAGGATTCTGGTTGTTGAAGACGAAGCTCCAATTCGTGAAATGCTTTGCTTCGTGCTTGAACAAAAAGGTTACCAGGCGGTAGAGGCGGAAGATTACGATACTGCTGTAACCAAACTGGCTGAACCCTTCCCTGATTTAGTATTACTGGATTGGATGTTACCTGGCGGTAGTGGCATTAACTTTATCAAACACATGAAACGTGAAGAGCTTACACGCAACATTCCTGTTGTGATGCTGACTGCTCGCGGTGAAGAAGAAGATAAAGTTCGCGGTTTAGAGGTTGGTGCAGATGACTACATTACCAAACCGTTTTCACCTAAAGAGTTAGTTGCTCGCCTTAAAGCGGTTATTCGCCGTGTTACGCCGACCGCATTAGAAGATGTGATTGATGTTCAAGGTCTCAAACTCGATCCTGTTTCTCACCGTGTTACTGCGAATGATGAAGCGGTTGATATGGGGCCGACCGAGTTCAAGATGCTGCACTTCTTTATGACCCATCAAGAGCGTGTTTACAGCCGTGAGCAGCTGCTAAACAACGTGTGGGGCACCAATGTTTATGTTGAAGACCGTACTGTTGACGTTCATATCCGTCGTCTTCGTAAAGCACTGGAAGCTGCCGGTCACGACAAACTGATTCAAACCGTTCGTGGCGCTGGTTACCGCTTCTCAACAAAGGCTTAGATTTTTACGCAGCTTATCAATGCCATTTCTGGAGTAATGAGTGGTTGAAAGATTAACGTGGAAAAAGCTGGCCTGGGAGCTGGCTTTTTTTTACACCCCTTGGGTGATAGTGGGGTGGATATTCGGTTATATGCCGTGGTTGCTTTTGGCTGCCACGGCTTTGCAGCTTGTGTGGCATTTGCATAACCAAGTGCGCTTGTCTTCTTGGTTATGGGATGAAAAACGCCTGACTCCGCCGTCTGGCAGTGGTAACTGGGAGTCTCTCTTTAACGGTCTCTATCGTTTGCAACAGCGTCAACGTCGTAAACGCAAAGAGCTCACCAATTTGATCCGTCGCTTTAGAAACGGTGCCGAATCATTGCCCGATGCTGTCGTAGTATTTCGCGCGGAAGGCAACATTGTTTGGTGTAACCGATTAGCTCAACACCTGTTAGGCTTCCATTGGCCAGAAGATTCCGGTCAACCTATCTCGAACCTGATTCGAACTCCAGATTTTATCAAGTACCTCAATAAAAAAGATTTCTCCGAACCGCTAGAAATGCGCTCGCCGTTGAATGTCGAACGTATGTTAGAACTGCGTATCGTGCCTTACACGGAAGGTGAACACCTGATGGTGGTGCGTGACGTGAGCCAACTTAAGCAACTCGAAGGAATGCGTCGTAACTTCTTCGCCAACGTTTCTCATGAGCTACGCACTCCGATGACCGTACTACAAGGTTATCTGGAGATGACGGAAGACCCAGATATGATCGTCGGCCCGATGTGGACTAAAGCGCATGGGGTGATGACGGAGCAGCTTAACCGCATGAACAGCTTAGTGAATCAACTTCTTACCTTATCTAAGATTGAAGCCGCGCCGATGCATGAGTTGGAAGATGTCGTAAACGTGCCAGCAATGCTTGAAGTCTTAGAGAAAGAAGCGATCAGCTTAAGTGGTGATGACCAACATAAACTCAAGTTTGATGTCGATACCAGCCTTCGTGTGCTTGGAGATGATGACCAATTGCGCAGCGCGATCTCCAACCTTGTTTACAACGCAGTGAAGTACACTCCTCCGGGAGCCAATATTCATGTTCGTTGGTATCAAACCGCACAAGGTGCGTGCCTTGAAGTTGAAGACAGTGGTGATGGTATTGAGCCACAACACTTGCATAGACTGACTGAGCGTTTCTACCGAGTTGATAAAGCACGTTCACGCGATACGGGGGGCAGTGGTTTAGGGTTGGCAATTGTGAAGCATGCGCTGAGCCATCATGACTCACACCTGGAAATTCAAAGTGAAGTCGGTGTAGGAAGCAAGTTCTCGTTCGTACTTCCAAGTCGTTTAGTGGTGAAATAATGGGACGTCGAGTCAGTAAAGCCATCGCTTGTATCGCGCTTATTTGTTCGAGTATGGCGGTTGCTCAAGATAAGCCATTACCGAACTACCATAAAACCACTGGCATTGTTGGTAACTTGCTCTCGGTAGGCTCAGACACTTTGGCGGGGATGACCACACTTTGGGTGGAAGAGTTTAAATCCATTTACCCGAACATCAACGCGCAAGTTCAAGCTTCAGGCTCGTCAACGGCGCCACCTGCTTTAACAGAGCAAACGGCGCAGTTTGGCCCAATGAGCCGCCCGATGCGTTTGAAAGAAATCGAAGCGTTTGAGCGACAGCATGGTTACAAACCTACAGCATTGCGCGTTGCTATTGATGCTATCGGTATTTTTGTGCATCAAGACAATCCCATTCAAGGTTTGAACTTTAATCAATTGGACGCGATGTTTTCCGCTACGTTGCGTTGTGGGGAAAGTCAGTTCATCACTAACTGGCAGCAACTAGGTTTAAAAGCCGAATGGGCGAAGCGCAACTTGCAGTTGTTTGGGCGTAACTCTGTGTCCGGGACGTATGGTTACTTCAAAAGCAATGCGCTGTGTGGCGGTGACTTCAAAACCCGAGTGAATGAACAACCGGGCTCGGCTTCTGTGGTGCAATCTGTGGCATCGACCATCAGCGGAGTTGGTTATTCTGGCGTTGGTTATCGAGTGGCTGGTGTAAGGTTGGTTCCCATCGCTAAACGCGGGGTTAACTATGTTAGCCCGACTCGTACAAATATTGTCTCAGGTAAGTACCCACTATCACGCTACCTTTATGTATACGTAAACAAGCATCCTGATTACCCGTTGTCTCCAATAGAAGCCGAGTTTATTCGTTTTATGTTCTCTGCTCAGGGACAAGCATTAGTCGAAAAAGATGGCTATGTACCGATCACTGCAGATTTCGCAGCGGAAGAGTTAAAAAAAGTCGGCCTTTAAGCCGACTTTTTTTCATTGTACCGAAAACTAAAAAGTGAGTGTCCACTTCGCACTTGCCCATCTATCTTGTTCTTCCAGCAAATCGGCATGCAGCAACTTATTATTATCTAACCATGCTTCATCGGTACAAGTGATCATCCATTCATCGCCTTTGATCGATAAAGTGATGTCAGGTAGTGGGTCGTCGTTGCGTTGCCCATTAAGGACTATGGACAGACGAAGAATCTTAATCAGGCTTAACACATCACTTTGTTTGTAGAGGTTGAACTCTGGCAACTCATTGAGCCTTAGCGCTTTGCGTTGAAAGCGTGCAAGCGTCGCCAAGACGAGTTGTTGCTCACGGTTAAAACCTTGCAGGGTTGAATGCAGAAGAATATAAAACGAGTGGCGATGAAAGCTGCGTAGGTTGATGCTTAGCCCAACTTCATGCAGCAGAGCGGCCCATTCTAATAAATCAAACAGTTCGCTTTTCTTTTTAATCCCAAGCTCAGAATGTACTTGTTCAAGCATCTCGCGTGCGTGACCTTTTACGCGTGCAGCGTGCTCGAGATCCACACGATGTTTTTGTGCTAGGTTTTCCGTGGTACGCATGCGAATGTCAGAGCGAGCAAACCGCTCTTCCATTTCATATAACAAGCCTTCTCTCAATGCTCCATCAGAGAAAAACATCTGGTCGATTTTTAGTGCCTGAAAAATCGCAGCTAAAATCGCTACACCAGCGGCAAATACCGGTTTACGTTCATCGGTCAGGCCAGCCAACTGAATATCATCAATTGACGCGAACTCGTTTAAAGTATCAATGAGCTTACTCAGACGCTTTGCTGTAATTAAACCGTCTTCAAAGCCCAGCCCAATCAATACCTCTTGAATCGCTTTGATGGTGCCTGATGAGCCGAGTGCAATATCCCAACCTTTCTTACGGTATTTGGTCGCGATGGACTCTAGCTTTTGTTCGGCAGCGAGCATGGCTTTGCTGAAGTTTTTGCTCGATAACTTGCCATTTTTGAAGTACTGCTGTGTAAAGCTGACGCAGCCCATCTGTTTGCTATTAAGCAGTTCTGGTTCGAACTCTTGTCCGATGATCATCTCGGTGCTGCCACCGCCAATATCGACCACCAGTTTAGAATTAGATTCCACTTGAGTGTGTGCGACACCCAAGTAAATTAGGCGCGCTTCTTCCTCTCCCGGAATAATCTCTATCGGGAACGGCAAGGCTGCTTTTGCACGTTGGATAAACAAATGCGCGTTTTTCGCTCTTCTTAGCGTGTGTGTAGCAGCGATGCGCACATTGGATTCCTCAAAGCCTTGCAGCCTCTCTGCGAACATCGCAAGACACTCCAACGCTCGCTCCATTGAGGCGTGACTTAAATTCAATTCACTGTCTAGGCCAGAGGCTAAACGAACCCTCTGTTTATGGCGACTGATGAGCTGTAGGTCGCTGCCGACCACCTTCGCCACCACCATGTGGAAGCTATTAGAGCCGAGATCGATCGCGGCAATATAGCGTTCATCTTGTTCAAGTATCTGAGACATCTGACTTTTGTCTTCTTGTTTGCTTTTCTATATTTTTAAGATAGTCGTAGATGGCAACTTGTGAGCGAACTTTTTTACGGTTTCCGCGCGGTACATAGCTATTGCTCATCTCTTTGTCTATCAAACGTGCCTTTACTGTATCGGTAAAGTGGATGTTAGTTATATCAATAATTCTCTGTTTCAAACGTGGATCACGAACAGGAGCGGCAACTTCGATACGATGATCGATGTTTCGTGTCATCCAATCGGCAGATGAAATGTAGACTTGAGGATCCCCATCATTGTGCGTGATCACTACGCGTGGGTGTTCCAAAAAGCGATCAACGATACTGATGATTCGAATGTTTTCGCTGACGCCTTCAATTCCAGGAACCAACGCGCACATGCCGCGGATGATCATGTTGATCTTTACCCCCGCGTTGCTTGCTGCGTAAAGACGGGTGACGATGCCTTTATCGACGAGGTTGTTGACCTTGATGGTTAATCCGGCCTTTTTGCCCGCCTTTGCATTGGCGATTTCATTGTCAATCAGGCGGTAAATTTGGGTGCGCGAATTACGCGGAGAAACCATCAAGTGATTGAACTTCACTGGGCGATAAGGGTTCTCAATGTAGCCAAACACGTTGCGCACTTCATTGGTGATTTCTTGGTCTGCGGTGAGCAGCGAAAAGTCGGTATAGATTCGAGCGGTTTTTTCGTGGAAATTGCCCGTGCCAATGTGCGCGTAGCGAATAATATCGTCACCTTCACGGCGACTGATCATCAATAACTTTGAGTGAATCTTTAAACCGGGCGCACCAAAGATGACGTGTACGCCAGCTTCAGTCAGAACTTTTGACCATTCAATATTTGCTTCTTCATCAAATCGTGCCTGCAGCTCAACGACTACAGTAACGTTTTTGCCGTTATGCACTGCATCAATCAAAGAGTTCATCAAGCGAGAGTCTTTGGCTACGCGGTAGATATTAATTTTGATGCTGAGCACTTTCGGGTCAAAGGAGGCCTGGCGAACCAATTCACCAATATGGTCAAAGGTGTGATAAGGGTAGTAGAGCAGAATGTCTTTGGCTTTGATGGCTTCGAAACTGTTGGCGTAACCTTCAAAGTCTGCACACTTCATTGGTGGCATTGGTTTGTTTTCGAGGTATTCTCGCCCGACGTTTGGAAAAGCGATGAAATCTTTGAAGTTGTGGTAGCGTCCACCTGGAATTAGGTTGTCGTAATTGGAAATTCTTAGTTTGCTGCACAAGAAGTCGAGCATCTCTTGCGGCATTTCACGCTCATACACAAAGCGTACTGGCATGGCGGTTAAACGTTGGTTTACACCTGCTGACATTTGCTCTAGCAAGCTGTATTCGATTTCATTACGCAAGTCGTACTCTGCATCACGCGTCATTTTCATCGCGTAGCCTGCGAGCTCATCATAATCGAAAAAGCCTTTAAAAAGCTCGTCTAAACAGTATCGGATGATGTTATCAAGCAGGATGATGGTCTTACGGCGTTTGCCTTTTTGCTCTGGCACCATCACGAAGCGTGGCAGGTGGTCGGTTGGAATTTCGATGAGAGCGTATTGAGAGTGGTCTTCTTTGCGCAGTTCGACGGCGATGTAAGCGTATTCGTCTTTGAGGAATTGCAGCACGTCGATTTCATCTTTCATCAACAAAGGCGTGATATGTGGCATGACTTCTTTGCGGAAGTATTTGGTGATCCACTTTTCCTGCGCTTCATCGAGTTGATGCTCATTGACCAAGAAAATGCGACGCCGTGCCATTTCTCTAATTAATTCACTGTAAAGTTCGTCGAATTGTTCGTTAAGCTTAAGGGCTTTAGCTTGCATCTTACTTAACAGACGCTTGGAGTTGTCACTCCCTCCTCGCTCTTGGTTGATCAAAATACGACGTTTCACATCAGCGAAGCGCACTTTGTAGAATTCGTCGAGGTTGTTGGAAAAGATCCCCAGAAAACGAATACGCTCGATCAACGGAACGGTTTTGTCGGCCGCTTCTTGTAACACTCGTTCATTGAAAGATAACCAACTAAGCTCTTTTTCTATATATAGTTTTTCTGCGCTCATAACCTTACCTAGCCTAAAGTGAAGTAATCGTACTGATCATGGGGATAAACAGACGAGTGAAAACATTATGAGATTTTTGTTACAGATATATTTCATACCACGCATTGCATAAGAGTTGTATTCTTTTCAGGTGTTTAATGTGATCTGTAATATAATTGTCATCTTAACGACATATTCTAGTACTAAGTCAAAAAAGGTAGAGAGATAAATGGCCCAAGCCGAGTTTTCATTGCAGGAAAAAGATAAGAAACGGCTGATTAAAGATCGTTTAGTTCGACTTGCAGTGACATCTGGTGGAGTGGGTGTGCTCGCTGCCCTTATTCTGATCTTCGTCTACCTTGCGATGGTGATCATTCCTCTGTTTTCTGATGCAGAGATCAAGCCTAATCACGCGACTCGAACCACGCAAGTAGGCATGCCTCTGGCCATTTCTGTCGATGACTATTCACAACTTGCTTTCGTTTTAACGCAAAGTGGTGAGATTCGATATTTATCGATGGACGCACCTGACAAGCCCGCCATTTATACTCAACAGTTAGCGACTAATCCGGTATCTTTTTCTCAATCGGCTCCTGGCCTTGGTTGGTATGGATTAGTCGATGATCAAGGTCTAGCACATATCTTCAAGCCAGAATTCAACGCGACGTTGAGAGAAAATACTCGCCCGCCAGAAGTGGTGGCGCTGTCGACGGATATGAATTTGACGCTCACCGACGCGCAAGATCCTGTGACTCAATTTGTCTTCAATGCGTCAACACAAACTCCAACTATTGTTTGGCAGACTCGCAGCGGGAAAGTCAAAGCGCGTTGGCAAGAAAAGTCTGCGCTAGGCGTCGCTCCAACCACGATAGATTTTTCCTTTTCTGCGGGCTTTGACGCTCCCCAACAGATGCTCTTAACACCGGATGGTGAAACGCTTTATTTGCGTGATGGTTCGGAGTTAATTGTTCTGACCAAAGCTGCTCAAAAGTT
The DNA here is from genome assembly GCF_028823755.1 of Vibrio sp. VP6. Taxonomy (NCBI): domain Bacteria; kingdom Pseudomonadati; phylum Pseudomonadota; class Gammaproteobacteria; order Vibrionales; family Vibrionaceae; genus Vibrio; species Vibrio sp. VP6. The sequence continues at coordinate 166,340 of NZ_JAPEID010000007.1, read as the reverse complement.
TACGGTGCGCGAAGTTATCGATCTTACTCAAGGGGATAAAAAGCATTCTGTAAGAACGATTGATTTGCTTGCGGGCGCATATTCCCTGTTGGTGACGCACAATGATGGTCGCGTTTCGCAATGGTTTGATACTTTGCAAAATGATAAGCGAACCTTAACTCATATTCGTGACTTCAAATTAGCGTCTGAACTTAAATACTTATTGCCAGATTCACACCGCAAAGGATTCTACAGTTTCTACACCAATGGTACGCTTCAGAGTCATTACACGACCAGTGAAAAACTGGTGTTGTTTAAGCGAGCTTATAAACAAGCGCCTGCGATGGCGGCAATGTCGAACAATGAACGCTATCTGATTACTTGGAATGATGGCTCGTTAAAGGTGGCGGAGGTCGATAACTCTTACCCTGAAGTCTCGCTTTCTTCACTGTGGCAGAAAGTGTGGTACGAAGGCTATCCAGAGCCTGAATTTGTATGGCAATCTACATCGGCCAGCGATAACTTTGAAGCCAAATTTAGCTTGGTGCCGATTGCGTTCGGCACGATAAAAGCGGCTATGTTTGCGATGCTGTTTTCAGTGCCTTTGGCGGTGCTAGGCGCTATTTATACGGCGTATTTTATGTCGCCACGCATGCGTCGAGTGGTTAAACCGTCCATTGAATTGATGGAAGCACTGCCGACCGTCATTATCGGTTTCCTTGCCGGGTTATGGTTTGCTCCGATAGTCGAAGACCATCTGATTACGGTCGTGGTGATGTTGTTTGTGTTGCCATTGAGCACCATGGTCATGGGGGGCTTGTGGGCTCTGATACCTCAATCTCTGCGTAATCGTCTACCTAATGGATGGCATGCACTGGTTCTTATGCCGGTGATTTTACTGTTGATTGGTATCGGAGTTTGGATTTCTCCAAGTATTGAACAAACCTTCTTTGGTGGCGACATGCGTTTGTTTTTGACCAATCACGGGATTGGTTTTGATCAGCGTAATTCTTTAGTGGTTGGCCTTGCGATGGGCTTTGCCGTGATTCCTACCATTTTTACCATTGCGGAAGATGCCATTTTCTCTGTACCAAAGCACTTGTCTGATGGTTCGTTAGCGCTTGGGGCCACTCCTTGGCAAACCTTGATTTACGTCGTGCTCCTTACGGCCAGCCCAGGTATTTTCTCCGCCATTATGATGGGACTTGGACGCGCAGTTGGTGAGACGATGATTGTCTTGATGGCGACTGGTAACACGCCTTTGATGGACTGGAACATTTTAGAAGGACTTCGCAGCTTATCGGCAACCATTGCGGTGGAGTTGCCAGAGTCTGAAGTTGGCAGTTCGCATTATCGTTTGTTGTTCCTCGCTGCGTTGATTTTGTTTGTCTTCACCTTTGCTGTGAACGCGCTGGCAGAGTTGGTGCGTCAAAGATTGAGAGATAAATACCGTGCGTTGTAGTTTAGATCAGGAAAAAGAGCGAGTGACTGAATGTTAAATTGGATTCGTTCTGGCGCACCGTGGATATGGCTAACAGGCGGTGCGGTCAGCATCAGTTTGTTATCGGTGTTAGGGTTATTGCTCCTCATTGGTTGGAAAGGGTTAACCTATTTCTGGCCTGCGCCATTGTATCAATGGAACGTAACGTCGTTGACGCCGGTGCAAGGTGAAGTGCTGCATGAAAACACCATTTTGATTGGCCAGATTTACGAGCGCAGCTTTGTTCCGAGAAGCTATCTTCCAGTGGATGCCGTCAAGAAGTTAGACGAAGATGAGGATTTCGCGACTCGATTGAACATCAAAATTGCGAATCGCGAGTTATATCCGGCCGATTTTATTTCCGTATTGCAGATGCAGCTGGATGAGCCAACCACACCCAAAGAGTGGGCGGTGATTGAGCGCAGCAGCGGCGGATACTTTTTTGGTAAGCTGGTGGCGTTTCAAGATGGCGACAAGCTCTATCAAACTGATATCCAAACGGTGTTGAACAAAAAACTTGATGACGCAGAAACGCTGCGCCACGAGATTGATTCTTTGGTCGTCGACCAACTGAAAGACCTGGGTTGGAAGCTTGAGCAATTGCGTTTAGACAAGCGCAAACATGAGCTCAACAACACCGTAACGGACGATTTTTTAGCGCAGAACTTGCAACAAAAAGAGCAAGTGGAACAAGAGCTGGCGAAGTTGGACTTACAACTGGATGGCTTGCGTTTACAGCTTTCTGGCTACGCACTAATTGTTGAGGACATGACGGGTTCTCATGTTTCGATTCCCCTTGAAGACATTTTGGACTACTGGTACCCAAACCAAATGTCGTTACCTGACAAAGTGATGCATTGGGGTAAACAGGTCTGGAAATTCTTATCCGAAGATCCAAGAGAATCGAACTCTGAGGGCGGCGTTTTTCCTGCAATATTCGGAACCGTTTTCTTGGTGCTTATCATGTCGATTATCGTGATGCCGCTTGGGGTGGTTGCTGCGATTTATTTGCATGAATACGCGAAGAACAACGCACTTACGCGAATTATTCGAATTGCGGTCATCAACTTGGCGGGGGTTCCTTCGATCGTGTATGGCGTGTTCGGGTTGGGGTTCTTTGTCTATACCATCGGCGCATCCATCGATAACGTGTTTTATGCCGAGCGATTACCAGCGCCAACTTTCGGTACGCCGGGTTTGTTGTGGTCGGCTTTGACGTTAGCAGTATTAACACTGCCCGTGGTTATTGTTACGACAGAGGAAGGCTTAACACGTATTCCGAGCTCAGTACGCCACGGCTCTTTGGCGCTTGGCGCGACGCAATTTGAAACGTTGTGGCGCGTGGTATTACCAATGGCAACGCCTGCGATTATCACTGGTTTGATTCTGGCGATTGCGCGTGCCGCAGGGGAAGTCGCGCCACTAATGCTAGTGGGGGTTGTGAAACTGGCGTCCAGTTTGCCTGTTGATGGTCAGTTCCCTTACGTGCATTTGGACAGAAAGTTCATGCACTTAGGTTTTCATATTTACGACGTTGGATTTCAAACCTCCAACATTGAAGCGGCGCGCCCGCTGGTGTATGCCACTTCCTTCTTACTCGTTACCGTGATTGTCGGACTAAACTTAACAGCAATCAGCATTCGCAATAATTTACGAGAAAAATACAGAACGTTAGGACAAGATTAAGTATGTTTAATTTCGATAATACATTAGGTTATGAGCCACCACTGGACGTCCATAACTTAACGGATGAACAAACGGCGATCTCGATAGAGAACCTTAATCTTTTCTACGGTCAAGCGCAGGCATTACACGATATTTCGATGCGTATCCCAAAAGGGCGAGTGACAGCATTTATCGGCCCGTCTGGTTGTGGTAAATCGACATTATTGCGCTGTATCAATCGTATGAACGACTTGGTGGAAGGATGTAAAGTCACCGGAAAAGTTCGTTTGCACGGTAAGAACGTCTATCACCCGAATGTCGATGTAGCAACGCTTAGGCGTCGCGTTGGAATGGTTTTTCAGCGTCCTAACCCATTTCCTAAGTCGATTTATGAGAATGTGGTTTATGGCTTACGCTTACAAGGTGTGAAGAACAGCCGCACATTAGATGATGCGGTTGAACGTTCACTTCGCTCTGCTGCGTTGTGGGATGAAGTGAAAGATAGATTGCACGAAAACGCATTTGGACTTTCGGGTGGTCAGCAGCAACGTTTGGTTATTGCGCGTGCTGTAGCAATTGAACCAGAAGTGCTGTTATTGGATGAGCCAACATCGGCACTGGATCCAATATCAACTTTAACTATTGAAGAACTTATCAACGAGCTTAAGACTCAATATACTGTCGTGATCGTTACCCACAACATGCAGCAAGCCGCGCGAGTGAGTGACCACACCGCATTCATTCACATGGGTAAGTTGATTGAATACTCCGACGCAGACTCAATCTTCACATCGCCAATGAAGAAACAGACAGAAGACTACATTACTGGTCGATACGGCTAAGGCTCGACCAAACACGGAATAAGGAAAATCATGCACTTTGGACGTCATATTTCAGGACAATTTAACGTAGAGCTAGAATCGATTCGTACTCATGTGTTAACCATGGGTGGCTTGGTTGAACAGCAGCTTTCGTATGCTATTCAAGCCTTGCATAAAGAAGACATTGAGCTCGCGCGAAAGGTTGTGCGTGACGATCATAAAGTGAATGCAATGGAAGTATCGATTGATGACGCGTGTACTCGAATCATCGCCAAACGTCAGCCGACTGCGAAAGATTTGCGCCTGATTATGGCGATCATCAAGACCATTACTGATCTTGAACGCATTGGGGATGTCGCGACACGCATTGCTTATGTCGCTATCGAAAGCCCGTCATCGAAAGAACGCCAATTCCAAGTTTCATTAGAACCTCTCTGCCGTCAGGCGATTCAAATGTTGCATCAGGTTTTGGATGCATTCGCTCGTATGGATGTTGAAGCCGCAGCAGAGGTTCACAAACTCGATGATAAGCTGGATGCCGAATACGAAGCGGTGATCCGTCAGCTCATGACTTACATGATGGAAGACCCAAAAAATATTCCGCATATTCTTCAGGTGATGTGGTCTGCTCGCGCTATTGAACGAGTAGGGGATCGTTGCCAAAACATTTGTGAATACATTATTTACTTTGTGAAAGGTAAGGACGTTCGTCACCTTGGTGATCAAAGCATTGATGATGTGTTGAAGTAACGCTTCATATAAATGAAAAAGACCAGCGAACGCTGGTCTTTTGGATCTTAGAAGCCGAGATCAGTACTTATCTGGTACAAACGTTTGATCGTCTATTGGTGCTCTGACGTAGCCCTCTTTATTGATCTCTGGTAACTCAATTGGTGGGTACTCTAGCGCTTTATATTCAATTTGACTGAGTAGATGACTAATGCAATTTAAGCGCGCTTTTTGTTTTGAATCTGAAGGTACAACCCACCAAGGACAGTTTTTGGTGTCGGTGTAAGCGAACATCTTGTCTTTTGCTTCAGAATACTCAGCCCAGCGGTGTCGAGATTCTAGATCCATCGGGCTGAACTTCCAGCGCTTTATCGGCGTGTTGATGCGCCCTAAGAAGCGTTTTTCCTGCTCCTCGTCGGAGACCGAAAACCAGTACTTGAGCAAAATAATGCCTGAGCGTTGCAGCATTCTCTCGAATTCAGGGCAAGAGCGTAGAAATTCTTCATATTCATCTGGCGTACAAAAGCCCATGACTTTTTCGACGCCAGCTCGGTTATACCAACTGCGGTCAAACAAGACGATTTCACCGGCGGATGGCAGGTGCGCGACATAACGTTGAAAGTACCATTGTGTCTTTTCTTTTTCAGTCGGTGCGGGCAATGCCACTACGCGGCAAACTCGGTGATTTAACTTTTCCGTAATTCTCTTAATTACGCCGCCTTTGCCTGCGGCATCACGGCCTTCAAACAGAACGACGACTTTTAGTCCTTTGTGTTTAACCCATTCTTGCAGCTTTACCAATTCGACCTGCAGCTTTTTAAGCTCTTGTTCGTATTCCTTTTTCTTTAGCTTAGACATTATTCGTTCCTCACTCCTTGATGCTCAATATGTTAGCACTCAACGTAGGAAGTGGGGATTTCGAATGTGTTATTTGAGAGCTGCTGCGACGTTGGCGATGGCTTGAGTACTGGTAATAGGAATCGCAAAATCATCGACATCTGAAGCGCCCATTTTGCTTTGTTCAGCAATAAAGGTCATTTGGCTAGGGCGTGTGGTCTTGCCTGAAAGATGGACTTCTTGCACGTTCGTGTTTTTGACTAAATGACGGACGTTGTCTGCATTCACTCCCGCCCCGGCCATGATCGCAATGCGCCCTTGGGCTTGTTCCACAAGAGATTTAAGTACGCTCTCGCCTGCTGGTGCAGATGGAGCGAGGCCTGAAGTCAGAATACGTTCGCAACCTAAATGGATGATATCTTCCAACGCTTGTTCTGCATTGCGACATTGATCAAACGCACGATGAAACGTGATGCCAAGACCCAGTGCTTGTGCAAACTCGCACAATGCGGTGGCAAACGGCATGTGGATATCACCTTCTTGGGTCAGTACGCCTAGCACCACTCCATCTAAACCAGATTGATGGGCGGCTTCGATGTCCCAACGCATCATGTCTAGCTCCTCTTCGTTATAGAAAAAGTCGCCTTGGCGTGGACGAATCATGGCATACACTGGAACAGAAGATTGTTTGGCCGCTTGCTGCATAAAACCGTAGCTTGGCGTTAAGCCACCCAATGCGAGAGATGAGCAAAGCTCAATACGAGTTGCGCCACCAGCAATGGCGTAATGAAGAGATTCAATATTATCAATACAGACTTCTAGATGAGTAACCACTTTGATTCATCCTACTAACGTTAAAGTAAGTGTTATGGCTAAGATATTAGCAGGACCAACAGGCAGAATCTGTATGATGTCGATGGGAAATAGAGGTAAAGTTTTCGCCTAGGTGTTACCTCATTTGAGCACATTTATTGAAGATAAAAGAAAGCCCAGAGCATATACACTGGGCTTCGATAGGACTTTACTTAGACTGATTGGCGTTTGCGGTTTTCCCGCTATAGCTTTTTGCTTTATATATACATCCAACCATCACACCCGTTGAGCTTGGGTGAAGGTCTATTATTTTTTGCCTAGGTCAGCTGCGTGCTCAGATAGGAACGCTGCAACACCTTTTGGAGATGCGTCCATACCTGCTTTGCCTTCTTCCCATTGTGCAGGACATACTTCGCCGTGCTTCTGGTGGAAGTTTAGAGCATCAACCATACGTAGCATTTCGTCGATGTTACGGCCTAGAGGTAGGTCGTTAACTACTTGGTGACGTACAACGCCTTCTTCGTCGATTAGGAAAGAACCACGGAAAGCAACGCCTGCTTCTGGGTGCTCAACGTCGTAAGCTTTACAGATTTCGTGCTTAACGTCAGCAACTAGTGGGTACTTAACTTGACCGATACCGCCATCTTCGATAGCAGTGTTACGCCATGCGTTGTGAGAGAACTGAGAGTCGATAGAAACACCGATAACTTCAACACCTTTAGCTTGGAAATCAGCTAGACGGTTGTCGAATGCAATTAGCTCAGATGGGCAAACGAAAGTGAAATCTAGTGGGTAGAAGAAAACTACTGCTTTCTTACCTTTAGTGAACTCTGCAAAGTTGAAGTTTTCAACGATTTCACCGTTACCTAGAACAGCTGCTGCAGTAAAATCAGGGGCTTGACGACCTACTAGTACCATTTTTTTGCTCCTAAAAAGTATGGTTAGTTCCAAACCGAATACAGTAATGTCGGTTTGGTCCGTGTTTGTTCGAGACAAACTATAGTACAGATTGTAGTATTGAAAAAAGCGAAATAAATAGATTGAGTTAATCGAAAAAAGCGATAACAACAAAACTATTAACTCGATCACTGGAACAGCGGTAGATACAAATACAATTATGAATAAATGGCCCAGTCTGAAGCAGTTACATTATTTAGTGACACTGCATGAAACTCGACATTTTAGCGAGGCAGCAGAGCGCTGCTTTGTCAGTCAATCAACGTTAAGTAAAGGGATTCAGAATCTTGAAGAGTTGATCGGTTGTCCGCTTTACGAAAAGAAAGACAAGAAAAGCCCGTTGGTTTTTACCCAGACGGGAGAAATGGTCGTAAAGCAAGGTCGAGAGCTATTGGCCAAAGGACAAGATTTAGTAGAACTTGGCCGATTATGTCAGGGCGATGATATGAAAGGCCAGTTGAAGGTTGGGTGTATTCCGACGATTGCACCGTTCTTATTGTGTGACCTCGTCCAAGAGGTGAATTATCGATTCCCTCAACTAAACCTTCTATTAAGAGAAGACACCACCACCAATTTGTTGCAAGCGCTGCGTCATGGTGAGTTAGATGTACTGATCTTAGCGTTGCCAGTTGAAATCGATGGTATGGAGAGTCGCGTCGTCGGCAAAGATCCGTTCCGTATGGTGATCAGTGCAAACCAAGTCGATTCGATTCCTGTACCGATCCGTTATGACGATCTGCCGGATGAGTCGGTGTTCCTTTTAGAGAAAGAGCATTGTTTAACTGAACATGCAGTTTCAGCTTGTAAGCTGACCGATAAAGAGAAAATTAACCCCTTTACGGCAACCAGCTTACATACCTTGGTGCAGATGGTCGCGAACGGCTTAGGTACCACTTTTATTCCTCAAATGGCAATCGAACACGGCTTGTTACACAACCAAAATTTGGTGGTGATCGACCCTCCTGGCCAGCAAGCGTATCGCGAAATTGGTTTGGTTTGGCGCCCTAGTTCATCAAGAACAAACACTTTTAACCAACTTGCAGATGTGGTTTCCGAACTGCTTTAGCTATTAGTATTAGCCTTTACTTCCTCACTATTTCTCTAAAAGCGCACTGGAAACGGTGCGCTTTCTAGTATTTTATTCTGTCGGTGAACTTTGACTTGTAAAATTTCACAGCTTTATTTTCGTGAAGCTTTCATAAAATTGTGAAATTTCACAATGTTAATTTTACACAATCGGCTGCGCATTGTGTTTAACCTCCGTTTAAATTCCTTACGCTAGACCTTATGAGTACAAGGTTTTCTCGCTTGCCTCTATATTCATACACCTGTTTTAAATCATATTTCATTGTAAAATTTAATGTAATTTAATTACGTAATAACTTACAAATTGGCATCCAAAATCAGTGCTTTGTTTGGTGCCGAATAAAACTTCGAATTTTGTGTTTTGTTTGTCTAGGGGGTTTCGTTAAACCCTTTGTTGATATAGCTTATTTAAAGGCTGCTAAGACTTATGTCTAGATTGAAAAAGCACTCAGGCTTAAGCAATCTATGAACACGGCCACACAGATTGAACACAAAGTTAAAGGATGTATTTTGTTGTTCATAACTTACAAATGTAGCTTTACGCTGACTGCCCAAGATAGATAAAGCACGTTAAGGATGAATGATTATGCTTGCTCAGACAGAACAAAAAACACAACCATCACAGCAAACCCAAGGCATGCTTGAGGTGACTGGAGCACTTGCTCCGGAGCATCAAGCTATTTTCCCTGTTGAAGCCCAAACCTTTTTATCTCTGCTGTGTGAAAAATTTGCTGGGCGTGTTGAAGAGCTGTTGGAAGCGAGAGAAGAAAAGCAAGCACGCATCGACGCTGGGGAGTTGCCAGACTTCCTGCCTGACACACAAGATATTCGTGAAGGTAGCTGGAAGATCTTAGGTATTCCTCAGGATCTACAAGATCGCCGTGTTGAGATTACAGGCCCAACGGATCGCAAAATGGTGATCAACGCTTTGAATGCAAATGTAAAAGTATTCATGGCGGATTTCGAAGACTCTATGTCGCCAGCTTGGGACAAGGTTCTCGATGGTCAAGTTAACTTGCGAGATGCCGTTAATGGCAACATTAGCTACACCAACCCTAGCAATGGCAAGCATTATCAGCTGGTGGACGACCCAGCGGTGTTGATCTGCCGTGTTCGCGGCCTTCACTTAAAAGAAAAACACGTGACGTGGCACGGTCAGATCATTCCAGGCGCGCTTTTTGATTTCGCACTGTATTTCTACAACAACCATAAAGCATTGCTTCAAAAAGGCAGCGGTCCATATTTCTATCTTCCTAAACTGCAGTCTCATCATGAGGCGAAGTGGTGGAGTGAAGTGTTCCATTTCACAGAAGAATATTTTGGTTTAGAGACTGGCACGATCAAAGCGACCGTGCTGATCGAAACGTTACCAGCTGTGTTTGAGATGGATGAGATTTTGTTCTCACTTAAAGAGCATATCGTAGGGCTGAATTGTGGTCGTTGGGATTACATTTTCAGTTACATCAAAACACTGAAGAAACACCCAGATCGTGTTCTGCCGGATCGCCAAGTCGTCACCATGGACAAACCATTTTTGAACGCCTATTCGCGTTTGCTGGTTCGTACTTGTCACAAGCGTGGTGCTTTCGCGATGGGAGGAATGGCCGCCTTTATTCCCGCGAAAGACCCGCAAGAAAACCAGAAAGTGTTGGATAAAATTCACAACGATAAATCACTTGAGGCGAATAACGGTCACGACGGTACGTGGGTTGCCCACCCGGGTCTAGCCGATACTGCTATGGAAGTATTCAGTGCGGCACTTGGAGAGCGAACAAATCAACTAGATGTTAGTCGCTCCGAAGACGCGCCAATTACCGCAGCCGAGTTGCTAGAACCGTGTGACGGTGAACGTACAGAAGAAGGCATGCGCCACAACATTCGCGTTGCGCTGCAATACATCGAAGCTTGGATTTCTGGAAACGGCTGTGTACCAATCTACGGATTAATGGAAGATGCTGCGACTGCTGAGATTTCTCGCGCCTCAATCTGGCAATGGATTCAGCACGGTAAGTCACTCGACAATGGTCAACAGGTGACAAAAGCACTGTTCGAAACCTACTTGCAAGAAGAAGTAGAAGTAGTGAAACAAGAAGTGGGCGAAGAACGTTATCAAGCCGGGCGTTTTGAAGAAGCCGCACAATTGATGGCGAAGCTAACAACTAGCGATGAGCTAACCAACTTCTTAACCGTCCCTGGTTATGACTACCTGGACTAAGAATTCTTAACTGTAATACCAATAACGTGAAAACTTTCGAGGCAGATAGGGATGTACTGCCTGAGAACGGAAACTCAACGCACAAACAAAAGTGCAAATAATAAAGAGGGATAGACCAATGACATTGACTCGCCGCCAACAAATTGAAGCTCTGGAAAAAGACTGGGCAACGAATCCACGCTGGAAAAACGTAAAGCGTACTTATACTGCAGAAGAAGTCGTAGAACTGCGTGGCTCGATGGTACCAGCAAATACAATCGCACAACGTGGTGCTGATAAGCTGTGGTCACTGGTCAACGGCAGTGCGAAAAAAGGTTATGTAAACTGTCTTGGTGCACTGACAGGTGGTCAAGCCGTACAACAAGCGAAAGCGGGTATCGAAGCGATTTACCTATCAGGCTGGCAGGTAGCGGCAGATAACAACACTGCATCGACTATGTACCCGGATCAGTCGCTATACCCAGTGGACTCAGTGCCTTCAGTGGTTAAACGCATTAACAACTCTTTCCGTCGTGCTGACCAAATTCAGTGGGCGAATGGCAAGTCTCCTGAAGATGAAGGTGGTATTGATTACTTCCTACCAATCGTAGCGGATGCAGAGGCGGGCTTTGGTGGTGTGTTAAACGCATACGAACTGATGAAGTCGATGATCGAAGCTGGTGCCGCTGGTGTTCACTTTGAAGACCAACTCGCTTCGGTTAAAAAATGTGGTCACATGGGCGGTAAAGTACTGGTTCCGACGCAAGAAGCGGTACAAAAACTGGTAGCTGCGCGTCTTGCTGCAGACGTTTCTGGTACAACAACGCTAGTTATTGCACGTACTGATGCGAACGCGGCAGACCTGCTAACTTCAGATTGCGACCCATACGATAAAGACTTTATTGAAGGTGAGCGTACTCAAGAAGGCTTCTACCGTGTACGTGCAGGTATCGACCAAGCGATTTCTCGTGGTTTGGCTTACGCACCATATGCAGACTTGATTTGGTGTGAAACTGCGACGCCGTGTCTAGAAGAGGCGCGTAAGTTCGCAGAAGCGATTCACGCTGAGTACCCAGATCAACTGCTAGCATACAACTGTTCACCATCGTTTAACTGGGAGAAAAATCTCGATGCAGAAACCATTGCGAAGTTCCAGCAAGAGCTTTCAGACATGGGCTACAAGTACCAGTTCATCACGCTAGCGGGTATCCACAACATGTGGTTTAACATGTTTGAATTGGCACACGCTTATGCGCAAGGTGAAGGTATGCGTCATTACGTTGAGAAAGTTCAACGTCCTGAATTCCAAGCAGCAGAGAAAGGCTACACCTTCGTGGCTCACCAACAAGAAGTGGGTACAGGTTACTTCGATAGAATGACGAACACCATCCAAGGTGGTAACTCATCTGTCACTGCGCTTACCGGTTCGACCGAAGAAGACCAATTCTAATTGGCACTGCAACACTTCCTTAATCAACGTCAGTAATGGCATATTTTGAGCGGCATCCCGGCCGCTCTTTTTTCGTCTTTATAACGCTTCTTCATCCGGTTCAATTTCTTCCGGCTCAACCTCTTCTTGCAGTTCAAGCAAGTTGATCGCGATCGTAACGAAGTCCGTGTCAGTAATGATTCCAACCAGATGCCCTTTATGCACGATAGGCAAGCAGCCCACTTTGTGCTTTTGCATGTAAATGGCGCTCTCTTTTAGACCCGCTCTTGGCTCTGCAGTCATGATGTTAGTGTGCATCATTTCGTAGAGAGGCGTATCGAGGGTAAAAGATTGTTCAGCGTCATCTGGGTGCAAACAGGATTCTTGAGCAGCAAGAATATCACGTTGAGTCACCAAGCCTTGTAAGTGATGATTGGCGTCAACAACCGGAATATGTCGAATATCCAACGCGTCCATCATGCTCTTTGCATCGCGCAAGGTATGCGTGCGTAGCAAGGTATGAGGGTTGCGAGTCATCATGTCTTCAACCTTGATCATAGAGACCTCCAGCGGCATTGTCCTTTCTTTAAATATAGAGAATATTTTGCCGTATATCTGGGAGCCAACTCGTTTTTCATCAATTAAATAGCACAATGTTCTTGCGCCTCTTTTTTACTGCGTAATCTGTGTGTTATCGATGTTTTTATTAATTTGAATAAGTCGGTTTGCGTGCGAGTCAGTTGGCATTTTTGATTGATATTGAATGTGTACCCAAGGTAATCCAATGAATTGAATCGCACATTTTTATTCGTTGGATTTTCCAAGATTCGTCTCTCGAAGAAGATACGCTCAGGCTTACCAAATTGAAGACGATTATGTACAAAAAATTATTTGCACTGATGGCTGCTGCAATGAGTGTCCAATCCGCTCAGGCCATCGTTTTGGGCAGTGTGGAGTCAAACCCTGCAGATCGCGTTGCGATTCGAGCCAGTAACATGGCGGAATTTCAAAACTGTGGCGGCACTATGGTCACTGACCAGTGGGTAATGACTGCGGCCCACTGTGTCGTAATGGGGCAAGGTTCGAACGAAGCGAGCTATTACGTTACCCAACCGGGTGAACTGTCTATCACTGCTCGTGTACATAATCTTCACGATACGAGTATCGACAACTACTACACCGTTTCGCATGTCGTCGTGCATCCAAACTACACTCGTATCTCGAAAGCGGATGTTGACAGCAAGGGGAATGTGAAGCCTATTCAAACGGCGCTCGATAATGACATTGCGCTGCTTTACCTTACTCGCCCAGTTACTGGGGTGAATGTGGCTGACCTCGCCACGAAAGAAGACATGATCAGCATTGAGGCACGATTAGCGGCGGATTGGAACGATAACTACGACACCAACCAGCGAACTGAAAATGTTCAGGTTTATGGATGGGGAACAACAACGCCAATGGCATCGGAGGCTTCTCCTTTGTTACAAACCACTCAGATCGGTTTTCTTCCGATAGACAAGTGTTATGAGCGTCTGGAAATTGGCAATAGCTATCCGGGGTTGATTAACTCTAGAACCAACGCGACTAAGATCTGTACAGTGCCCACATTCAATAGGATTTTAGAGCCAAGCAGCAGCACTCAATATGGTAACTCTGCTTGTAAAGGGGACAGCGGTGGCCCGCTGCTGGACATTGCGACAGGCAAGCAAATTGGGGTCGTGAGTGGTGGTCCTTTGGTATTGCCGACTTGTGGCTCGCTGACCATTCCAAGTTTTTATACGAAGGTCAGTAACTACTACGATTGGGTTCAGTCTTACATTACTGCCGACACACCACCAAACCGTTACATCACTGAACCAAATTTTATCATCAATGCTAGAGAAGAAGCGGGCAAAGAGTGTCACGATGGTATTGCAACCAATAATTGTGATTTCAAAGGTTCCGATGACGATGGCGGCAGTCTAAATCTCTGGTTGTTGGCTCTGTTCGCTCCTTTAGCATGGTGGCGCAGACGCGAAGCGTAATCACGTTAACGATGTTGAAAGAAACGAGCAGCCCACGTCGCTGCTCGTTTTATTGGTAGGTTGGCGCTGTATTAATGACGATGAGTGCGTCGTCAAAATAAATATCCTTACGCCGTGTAAGAATATTGCCAAGTGATCGCGGATTTTCACGTTTTATTACACTCTTCACCATGGCTTTTACAGCGATATTCTGGGGATTTGCTTGCTATTGCAGCATGTAAACATATACTAGTCTGCTGCGAAAAACTCGTCGCAATTTAATCGTCTTCTTTGACGTGATTTGACCAATATATAAGACAAGTAACATGCAAGTATCAGATTTCCATTTCGACCTTCCAGATGAACTCATCGCTCGTTACCCTCAACCAGAGCGTACCGCAAGCCGACTACTACAAATGGACGGCAATACTGGCGAGCTTATAGATGGCACATTTACCGATGTGTTAAACCAAGTTCAAGCTGGTGACTTAGTGGTTTTCAATAATACCCGTGTTATTCCAGCGCGTATGTTTGGTCGTAAAGAATCTGGCGGTAAGTTAGAGGTGCTAGTGGAACGCATGCTAGATGAGAAAAGCATTCTTGCGCACGTTCGCTGCTCTAAATCACCAAAACCAGGCACTACTATTATTGTGGGCGAGAATGACGAATACTCAGCTGAAATGGTGGCTCGTCACGACGCCCTATTCGAACTGAAATTTAACTCTGATAAGACGGTATTAGAAATCCTTGAAGAAATTGGCCACATGCCACTTCCTCCATACATTGACCGCCCAGATGAAGACGCAGATAAAGAGCGTTACCAAACCGTATATAACCAAAAACCAGGCGCAGTAGCAGCACCTACGGCTGGCCTGCACTTTGATGACGTTCTTTTAGATAAGATCAAAGCCAAAGGCGCTGAGTTCGCTTACGTTACACTACACGTCGGTGCAGGTACGTTCCAACCCGTAAAAGTGGATAACATCAACGATCACCACATGCATGCAGAGTATGTAGAAGTACCGCAAGAAGTGGTGGATGCCATCAATGCAACCAAAGCTCGCGGTGGTCGCATCATCGCAGTGGGTACAACATCAGTACGTTCACTCGAAAGTGCAGCGCAAGATGCATTGAAGAAAGGCTCAGAATTGGTTCCATTCTTCGGCGATACTGAAATTTTTATCTACCCTGGTTACGAATACCAGCTGGTGGATTGCTTGATCACGAACTTCCACTTACCAGAATCAACATTGATCATGTTGGTGAGTGCGTTTGCTGGCTACGAGAACACCATGAATGCTTACAAGCATGCGGTGGAAAACAAATACCGCTTCTTCTCGTACGGTGATTCAATGTTCATCAAAAAGAAAACGATTTAGTAAAAAATAAGATTTACGAGTGCTAGCAGTAAGCTAGGAAATAAAGCATTCATTGCTTTGTCTCTCGCAAGGAAAAGCGACCGCTCCTTAAGTAGGGCAGAGCCCTAAACACTCAGTCAGACTGTTTCTCTGACATTCGGAGGCATCGTGAAATTAAAATTCGATCTTAAGAAGAAAAACGGTAATGCGCGTCGTGGTCAACTGACTTTCGAACGCGGCACTGTCCAAACTCCAGCGTTCATGCCAGTCGGTACCTACGGTACGGTTAAAGGCATGACACCAGAAGAAGTAAAAGGCACAGGGGCAGAAATTCTGCTAGGCAACACGTTCCACTTGTGGCTGCGTCCTGGTCAAGAAGTGATGAAAATGCACGGTGACCTGCACGATTTCATGAACTGGCACGGTCCTATTCTTACCGATTCAGGCGGTTTCCAAGTATTCAGCCTAGGTAAGATGCGTACTATCACAGAGAAAGGTGTTCACTTCCGTAACCCTGTGAATGGCGACAAGATTTTCATGGATGCAGAAAAGTCGATGGAAATTCAAAAAGATCTAGGCTCTGACATCGTAATGATTTTCGACGAGTGTACGCCATACCCTGCGACACATAACGAAGCGAAAAAATCGATGGAAATGTCGCTACGTTGGGCTCAACGCTCACGTGATCACTTCGATAAGCTAGAAAACCCGAACAACCTATTTGGTATTGTTCAAGGTGGTGTTTACGAAGATCTTCGTGATGTATCGGTAAAAGGCCTAACTGAGATCGGTTTTGACGGCTACGCAGTGGGTGGTTTGGCGGTTGGTGAGCCAAAAGAAGACATGCACCGTATTCTTGAGCACACTTGTCCACAACTTCCAGAAGATAAGCCACGCTACCTAATGGGCGTAGGTAAACCGGAAGACTTGGTAGAAGGCGTTCGTCGCGGTATCGACATGTTTGACTGTGTAATGCCTACGCGTAACGCACGTAACGGCCACCTATTTGTGACTGGTGGTGTGATCAAGATCCGTAATGCGAAACATAAAACGGATACAACGCCGTTAGATCCGCATTGTGACTGTTACACTTGTCAGAACTACAGCAAGTCGTACCTTCACCACCTAGAGCGTTGTAACGAAATTCTAGGTGCTCGTCTGAATACGATCCACAACCTGCGTTACTACCAGCGTCTGATGGAAAGCATTCGCAAGGCGATTGATGAAGACCGTTTCGATGAGTTTGTTCAAGAGTTTTACGCTCGTCGTGACCGCGAAGTGCCACCACTAAGCAAAGCTTAAAAGAATTAAAGCCTTTGGCATGTCGCCAGAGGCTTTTGCTAATAAAGTAGGCTAACGCACGTTATTTTTGAGAGAGCGATCTCTATTAGTCACTCTCAGACTTGAATCTAAATTGCGAAAGCCCAACTTGTTGGATTATCAATAAAATATAATGAGGATGTTTTAATGTTTATTTCTCAGGCTCACGCAGCAGCAGAAGGCGCGCCAGCTGGCGGTGGTTTCGAAATGCTAATCATGCTTGGCATGTTCGCAGTGATTTTCTACTTCATGATTTACCGTCCACAAGCGAAACGTGTTAAAGAACACAAGAACCTAATGTCTTCTATGGGCAAAGGTGATGAAGTTCTGACCAGCGGCGGTCTAGTGGGTAAAATCACTAAAATCGCTGAAGACAACGACTACATTTCAATTGAGCTTAACGCGAACAATGAAGTTGTAATCAAGAAAGACTTCATCACTGCAGTGCTGCCAAAAGGTACGCTTAAGTCTCTATAAAACAGCTAAAGGGTCCTCGCTGTGCTAAACCGTTACCCATTATGGAAGTACTTGATGGTGTTTTTTGCCATCATCACCGCTGCATTGTATGCACTTCCAAATATCTACGGTGAAGATCCGGCTATTCAAGTTACAGGGGCGCGTGGCGCCTCTGTAGATATGTCAACGCTGGATGCTGTCACCACTGCTCTTGATAAAGAGCATCTCTCTCATAAATCCATTGCTCTCGAGAATGGATCAATTCTTGTTCGTTTCAACGACACTGATACTCAAATTAGTGCTCGTGATGTCATCAGCGAAGCGCTTGGCAAAGACAAAATTGTTGCACTTAACCTTGCTCCTTCTACTCCAGATTGGCTAGAAGCAATTGGTGCGTCGCCACTTAAACTAGGTCTTGACCTACGTGGTGGTGTTCACTTCTTGATGGAAGTGGATATGGACGCAGCAATGGAAAAGCTTGTTGGTCAACAAGAGGAAGCTTTCCGTAGTGAACTTCGTGACGCTAAGATTCGTTACCGTGCAATCCGTCCTTCTGGCAAAGAAGGGGTGGAAGTGCTGCTACGTGACGAAGAGCAACTGGCTGAAGCGAAGCGCACGCTAACGAAGAATCATCCTGACATGAACTTTGTCGAGTCTGATTCGAATGGTCGTTACGCTCTTATCGCCACTTTTACTGAGCAACGTTTGCAAGAGATTCGTAACTACGCTGTAGAACAAAACATCACGATTCTACGTAACCGTGTAAACGAGCTGGGTGTTGCTGAGCCGCTTGTGCAACGTCAAGGCGCTAGCCGCATCGTTGTTGAGCTGCCAGGTGTTCAAGATACTGCTCGTGCGAAAGAAATTCTCGGTGCTACGGCAACCCTTGAATTCCGTGAAGTTGATGATAAAGCTGATTTAGCAGCGGCAGCGAATGGCCGTGCACCTGCGGGCAGTGAAATCAAACAAGATCGCGATGGTCGTCCTGTTGTACTTAAAAAGCGTGTCATCCTAAGCGGCGCTAGCATCACGGATGCAAGTTCTAGTGTGGATGAATACGGTCGCCCTCAAGTTAACATCTCGCTAGACAGCGAGGGTGGTAACAAGATGTCGGCGTTCTCGAAGAAAAACATTGGTAAGTTAATGGCTACCGTGTTTGCTGAGTACAAAGACAGCGGTCGTAAAACGCCTGAAGGCAAAGTTATCCTGACTAAGCACGAAGAAGTGATTAACCAAGCAACGATTCAATCTGCACTTGGCCGTAACTTCCGTATTACAGGTATCGACTCTGCTGCTGAAGCGCACAACCTCGCACTTCTATTACGTGCAGGTGCACTTATCGCACCGATCTCTATCGTTGAAGAACGTACCATTGGTCCGTCAATGGGTCAGCAAAACATCGACATGGGTATCCAAGCGTGTGTTTGGGGTATGGTAGCTGTAATGCTATTTACTCTGCTTTACTACCGCGGCTTTGGTCTGATTGCCAATATTGCGTTGATGGCTAACTTAGTGTTGATCATTGGTGTGATGTCGATGATTCCAGGGGCAACGATGACGCTGCCAGGTATTGCCGGTATCGTATTGACTGTGGGTATGGCCGTCGATGCTAACGTACTGATCTTTGAACGTATCCGTGAAGAGCTGCGAGATGGACGTAGTCCACAACAAGCGATTCACCAAGGTTACGCCAACGCATTTAGTACCATTGCCGATGCGAACATCACGACGCTTATCACTGCAATCATTCTGTTTGCTGTTGGTACAGGTGCAGTGAAAGGTTTCGCAGTTACTCTATCTATCGGTATCTTAACTTCAATGTTCACCGCCATCATTGGTACACGTTGTATCGTGAACCTACTGTACGGTGGCAAACGCGTTGATAAATTGTCGATCTAAGGCTGGGAATTAATATGTTTCAAATTCTAAAAGCAGAGAAGTCGATCGGCTTTATGCGTTGGTCAAAAGTGGCGTTTGTATTCTCAATCTTCATGATTGCCGCTTCTATCTTCACATTATCAACCAAATGGCTGAACTGGGGTCTAGACTTCACGGGCGGTACGCTAATCGAAGTTGGCTTTGAAAAACCAGCTAACCTTGAAGAAATCCGTACAGCACTTGATGCAAAAGGTTTCGGAGATGCGACAGTACAGAACTTTGGTAGTGCTCGCGATGTGATGGTGCGTCTTCGTCCTCGTGACGACGTTTCTGGCGAAACGCTAGGTAACCAAATCATCGGTGCGATCAAAGAAGGTACTGGTGAAAGCGTAGAAATGCGCCGTATCGAGTTTGTTGGTCCAAACGTTGGTGATGAACTAACTGAAGCGGGCGGTCTGGCGATCCTTGTGTCGCTCATCTGTATCCTGATTTATGTATCAATGCGATTTGAATGGCGTCTAGCGGCTGGTGCTGTAATGGCGCTGGCGCACGATATTATTATCACGCTGGGTGTATTCTCATTCCTACAGATTGAAGTGGACCTAACTATCGTGGCTGCGTTGCTAACGGTTGTTGGTTACTCGCTCAACGATACCATCGTAGTATTCGACCGTATTCGTGAAAATTTCCGCAAGATGCGTAAAGGTGATCCAGCGGACATCATGGATGCTTCGATTACACAAACATTGAGCCGTACGTTGATTACTTCTGGTACAACGTTGTTCGTAGTTATTGCACTGTTTGTACAGGGCGGGGCAATGATCCACGGCTTTGCAACGGCACTGTTGTTGGGTATCACGGTTGGTACTTACTCTTCTATTTACGTAGCATCTGCACTTGCTCTAAAACTGGGTATCCAGAAAGAGCACTTGATGCCACCGCAAGTAGAGAAAGAAGGCGCAGAATTCGACGAGATACCATAAGGCTGATTGAGAATCGAAAACAAAAACCGCTGAACTCTCAGCGGTTTTTTTGTATCTAGACGTTGAGCAAAGAAGTAGAGTGTCTGGCGGACATCAAGTTTTTATAATCTAGCCCAAGTTTTTAGAATCTAAACAATGTGGGTCTGGATACAAAAAAGCCCCGCTCAACGAGCGGGGCTTCTTAAAGTCATCAGCGTGACGGGCTAAATTGACTTTTAAATCTTACTTAAGGATCGCGCTGTTACCATTTTCGCGAATATGCTTAAGCATAGATTTCACGCCACGAGCGCTTGAAGCAACAATGTTACCAGACTTCATGTACTCAGTGCCGCCAGCAAAGTCAGTTAGGATTGCGCCAGCTTCACGAGCAATAAGCTCACCTGCAGCCATATCCCAAGGTTTTAGACCTAGCTCGAAGTAACCATCAACACGGCCAGCAGCCACGTAACATAGGTCAAGAGCAGCAGAGCCGCTACGACGGAAGTCAGCACATTCAGTGAATAGAGAACCAACGATCTTAATGTAAGACTCTGAGTGTTGCTTCTGCTTGAATGGGAAACCTGTTGCTAGAACAGTACCTTGAAGGTCTTTCAGCGGAGTAACACGAATACGTGCACTGTTTAGTTGGGCACCAGCACCGCGTTGTGCAGTAAATAGTTCGTTTTGCATTGGATCGTAAACACAAGCAACTTCAGTTTTGCCTTTGATACGAACAGCGATAGAAACCGCGAAGTGTGGGTAACCTTTTACAAAGTTAGTAGTGCCATCCAGTGGGTCGATGATCCATTGTACGTCTTTATCTTTACCTTCGATAAGACCTTGTTCTTCAGCAACGATGCAGTGCTCTGGGTAAGACTGCTTGATAGTATCGATGATGATGTATTCTGCTTCTTTGTCTACGTTAGTGACAAAGTCATTAGTGCCTTTAAGTGTAGATTCTACTTTATCAGTGTTTTCTAATGATTTAGCAATATGATTGCCTGCTTTTCGCGCAGCGCGAATAGCAATGTTTAGCATTGGATGCATACAAATTTCCCAACGGATGTTAAAGAACGAATAAAAGCGGCGGCGAGTATACCAAAGATAAACGAAAAAGGAAGTGGTTATTTTTTAGACGTTAATGAATAGTGTCATCTTTGATATCGCGTCATACAACACAACAATTGATGAGAATGCGAATAGAAGTCAGCTTCTCCCTAGGGTGTGTTAAAAAACTATGGTAACATCCTGCGGTTTTAATTTAGGTAGCAATCATAGATGTTGGATCAAGTAAAAGTCGTACTCGTAGGTACCTCACATTCTGGCAATATTGGCTCAGCAGCCCGAGCAATGAAGGTGATGGGTTTAAGCCAACTTGTATTGGTCGATCCACAATGTGAAGTGGATGAACAAACGCTAGCACTGGCCGCTGGTGCCGCTGATATCGCTCAGAATGCTCAAGTCGTAAGCACACTGGAAGAAGCTATTGAAGACTGTGGTCTTGTGGTCGGTTCAAGTGCTCGCTCTCGCACATTAGAATGGCCAATGCTTGAGCCACGTGAATGTGGTGAAAAGTTTGCAGTTGAAGGCCAAAAACATCCGGTAGCTTTAGTGTTTGGGCGTGAAAGAACAGGCCTAACTAACGAAGAGCTACAAAAGTGCCACTATCATGTATGCATTCCTGCTAACCCTGAATACAGTTCCCTGAACTTAGCTATGGCGGTTCAAACGCTAAGCTATGAAGTTCGTGTTGCTCATCTTAATCTTGAGCAGAAACAATTCTCACCAGTTGAAGTCGAAGAGTATCCTCGTCATAAAGAGCTAGAAATGTTCTTTGACCATCTTGAAAAGGTCATCGTAGAGACCCAGTTTATAAACAAAGAACAACCTGGCCAGGTGATGAATAAATTGCGTCGTCTTTTCTCTCGAGCACGACCAGAGACTCAGGAGTTGAATATTCTTCGCGGTATTTTGACCTCGATTGAAAAGAAGCTCTGAATAAAGAATAACCTTTTTAGGTGTAAGGATGAATACCTGAGTAATTTAGTCAAATAAATACTTGACCATTTTACTCGGGTATGGAAAAATCTTAACCATTACAAACCATGTGGATACGGTGTGGTATGAAACTTACATCTAAAGGAAGATATGCGGTGACAGCCATGCTGGATGTGGCACTGCATTCGCAACAAAACCCTGTACCTCTTGCTGATATTTCAGAACGTCAGGGGATCTCGCTCTCTTACTTAGAGCAGCTTTTTTCTAAATTGCGTAAAGCAGGTCTCGTTGCCAGCGTTCGTGGTCCTGGTGGTGGTTACCGACTTGGTGCCGACGCACATAGTATCGCTATCGGTACTGTGATTGCGGCCGTTGATGAGTCAGTTGACGCAACCAAATGTCAGGGCAAAGGAGATTGCCAAGGCGGGACTCGTTGCTTAACTCATACGCTATGGCGTGACCTAAGTTCTCGCATTAGTGACTTCTTGAACAACATCACTCTTGGTGAGTTGATGACAGACAATGAAGTGCTAGAAATTTCTGATCGTCAGGATATTGATCTGGCGGTAACTCATGGGCTTTCAAACAAAAATACAACCGCCGCGCCCATCGGTGTAAACGTCCGCTCTTAGCGGTCAGCATTTTACATTGGAGTAGAGAATGAAACTGCCGATTTATCTTGATTATTCCGCTACATGTCCAGTTGATCCACGTGTTGCTGAAAAAATGGTTCAGTACATGACAATGGATGGCACATTTGGCAACCCAGCTTCACGTTCGCACCGTTACGGCTGGCAGGCAGAAGAAGCGGTAGATACTGCTCGTGAGCAAATTGCTGACCTTCTAAATGCAGATCCTCGCGAAATCGTATTCACATCTGGTGCGACAGAGTCTGACAACCTTGCGATTAAAGGTGCTGCGCACTTTTACTCGAAAAAAGGCAAGCACGTAATCACTTGTAAAACAGAGCATAAAGCGGTTCTTGACCCATGTCGTCAACTGGAACGTGAAGGCTTTGAAGTGACTTACCTAGAGCCAGAATCAAACGGCCTTATCGATCTTGAGAAGCTGAAAGCGGCAATGCGCGATGACACCGTGCTTGTGTCTATCATGCACGTAAACAACGAAATCGGTGTAATTCAAGACATCGCAGCCATCGGCGAACTATGTCGTGAGCGCAAGATCGTGTTCCACGTGGATGCAGCTCAGTCTGCTGGTAAATTGCCAATCGACGTTCAAGAAATGAAAGTTGATTTGATTTCATTGTCAGCGCATAAGATTTACGGTCCAAAAGGTATCGGTGCACTTTACGTACGTCGTAAACCTCGTATCCGCCTTGAAGCACAAATGCACGGTGGCGGCCATGAGCGTGGTTTCCGTTCTGGTACGTTAGCAACTCACCAAATCGTAGGTATGGGTGAAGCTTTCCGCATTGCAAAAGAAGAGATGCAGAAAGATTACGACCACGCACTAGCACTTCGTAACCGCCTTCTTAATGGTGTGAAAGACCTTGAAGCGGTCACAGTGAACGGTGACCTAGAGCAGCGTGTACCACAAAACCTAAACATCAGTTTTGCTTTCGTAGAAGGTGAATCTCTGCTGATGTCGCTAAAAGATCTAGCGGTATCTTCAGGTAGTGCATGTACTTCTGCGAGTCTAGAGCCTTCTTACGTACTTCGTGCCCTAGGCATGGATGATGAGTTGGCTCACAGCTCGGTTCGTTTCTCATTCGGTCGTTTTACCACTGAAGAAGAAATTGATTACGCAATTGAACAAATCCGCGTTGCAGTGACTAAGCTACGCGACATGTCTCCTCTATGGGATATGTACAAGGAAGGGGTTGATCTGAGCACTGTTGAATGGGCTCACCATTAATCTCACGGACTGAATAGAGGATTCGAGGTAATTTATCATGGCATACAGCGAAAAAGTAATTGATCACTACGAGAACCCGCGTAACGTTGGTTCATTTGACAAAGAAGACCCATCAGTAGGTAGCGGCATGGTTGGCGCTCCAGCTTGTGGTGACGTAATGAAACTGCAAATCAAAGTGACACCGGAAGGTATCATCGAAGATGCGAAGTTCAAAACTTACGGTTGTGGTAGTGCAATCGCGTCAAGCTCACTAGTCACAGAGTGGGTAAAAGGCAAATCAATTGATGAAGCGGCTGCAATTAAGAACTCTGAAATTGCAGAAGAGCTAGAACTTCCACCTGTGAAAGTTCACTGTTCAATTCTTGCTGAAGACGCAATCAAAGCAGCGGTTGCTGACTACAAGAAAAAACACCAAGAATAATTATTCCGTAATATAATGGGAGCCTTTAACGCTCCCATTCCAATCGTAATTTAGACAGACTAAGGTGCAGTATGGCCATCACAATGACAGAAACAGCGGCAAGTCGCGTAAAAGCATTCCTAGATAACCGAGGCAAAGGTATCGGTTTACGTCTTGGAGTGAAGACGACAGGTTGTTCCGGCATGGCTTACGTACTTGAGTTTGTTGACGAGCTAAACGAAGAAGATGAAGTGTTTGATTTCTCAGGCGTGAAAATCATCATCGACAAGAAAAGCTTGGTGTACTTAGACGGTACCGAATTGGATTACGTGAAAGAAGGGTTGAATGAAGGTTTTGAATTCAACAACCCTAATGCAAAAAGTGAATGTGGTTGTGGTGAAAGCTTCAACGTCTAATTGATTGTCCTTCTGGGCAAGCGAGTCCGGAAGGCTTTACTAGGACCCGATCTTAATGAATCACTTTGAATTATTTGGGCTACCAAGTCAGTTTCAGCTGGATGGTAGCCTTCTTTCTTCTAAGTTCCGAGAACTACAAAAACGCTTCCACCCGGACAACTTTGCTACCGCCTCTGAGCGAGACCGCTTGATGTCGGTGCAAAAGGCTGCGCAAATTAACGATGCGTACCAAGTCCTCAAACATCCTATCTCTCGTGCGGAGTACATCTTGGCAGAGCAGGGAATGGAAATCCGTGGTGAGCAACAAACCATGCAAGATCCGATGTTCCTGATGGAACAAATGGAACTGCGCGAAGAACTAGAAGATATTGCTGACTGCTCTGATCCTGAATCGGCGCTTTTTGACTTCGATTCTAAGGTCAGCAAAATGTATAAGCAGCATTTGGCAAGCGTTGAGCAAGAGCTTAACGATGGTCTTTGGGCTGAAGCCGCAGACCGAGTTCGTAAATTGAAATTCATTGCCAAACTAAAGAACGAAATTGAACTGGTCGAAGATAAGCTTCTCGGCTAGTTAGCGTGACAAGGACCAATCATGGCACTACTTCAAATCGCAGAACCGGGCCAAAGCTCGGCACCTCATGAGCATAAGTTAGCGGCTGGTATCGACTTAGGTACTACCAACTCTTTGGTCGCTTCTGTACGCAGTGGCGATGCCACCACATTAAATGATGAGCAAGGTCGTAGCATTTTGCCATCGGTGGTGAATTACTCAGCAGAATCAACAGTGGTTGGTTACGATGCGAAAGCCAAAGCAGAGTTTGAACCTGAGAACACCATTATCTCAGTGAAACGCTTGATTGGCCGCTCGCTAAAAGACATTCAATCTCGCTACCCTTCATTACCTTACCGTTTTAAAGAGAGTGAGAATGGCTTACCAGTACTGCAAACTGCTCAAGGGGATAAAAACCCGATTGAAGTTTCTGCAGATATTTTAAAAGCGCTAGGTAAACGCGCAGAAGAAACTCTAGGTGGAGAGCTTGCGGGTGTGGTAATTACCGTTCCTGCGTACTTCGATGACGCGCAACGCGCGGGCACGAAAGATGCGGCTAAGCTAGCGGGTTTACATGTATTGCGTCTTCTCAATGAGCCAACCGCAGCGGCGATTGCCTACGGTCTGGATTCAGGTCAAGAGGGCGTGATTGCAGTTTACGATTTAGGTGGCGGTACGTTCGATATCTCTATCCTACGTTTGTCGAAAGGCGTATTTGAAGTATTAGCAACAGGTGGCGACTCTGCACTTGGCGGTGATGACTTTGACCACCTATTAGCGGATTACCTAATGGAGCAAGCTGGCGTAGAAGCGCCGCTTTCTGCTGAGAAAAACCGTGCATTACTGAACATTGCAACGGCGACCAAAATTGCTTTCTCTGAGCAAGACAGCGTAGAAGTTGACGTGTTTGGCTGGAAAGGCACTGTAACACGCGAGCAGTTCGAAGATCTGATTCGCCCACTCGTGAAGAAAACTCTGATGTCTTGTCGTCGTGCACTGAAAGATGCTGACGTAGAAGCGGAGGAAGTACTTGAAGTGGTGATGGTTGGTGGCTCAACTCGTACCTTGCTTGTCCGTGAAATGGTAGGCGAATTCTTTGGCCGCACACCACTCACTAGCATCAACCCTGATGAAGTGGTGGCTATTGGTGCGGGTATCCAAGCAGATATTCTTGCTGGTAACAAGCCTGACTCTGAAATGCTGCTGCTTGACGTGATTCCATTATCATTGGGTATTGAAACCATGGGTGGGTTGGTTGAGAAAATCATTCCGCGCAACACCACGATTCCTGTTGCTCGCGCGCAAGAGTTTACCACCTTCAAAGATGGTCAAACGGCGATGAGCGTGCACGTTGTGCAAGGTGAGCGCGAGATGGTGGATGATTGTCGTTCACTTGCGCGTTTCTCACTAAAAGGTATTCCTCCTATGGCGGCAGGTGCTGCGCACATCCGAGTGACGTACCAAGTTGATGCTGACGGTTTACTATCTGTGACTGCAATGGAAAAGAGCACTGGTGTTCAGTCCGAAATTCAAGTGAAACCTTCTTACGGTTTAAGCGATAACGAAGTTGCGAACATGCTGCGTGATTCGATGACTCACGCCAAAGAAGACATGCAAGCTCGTGCGTTAGCTGAACAACGCGTTGAAGCCGACCGGGTGATTGAAGGTTTGATCGCTGCAATGCAAGCTGATGGTGATGAACTACTATCAGAGCAAGAAAAACAAGATCTATTAAAAGCCATTGAAGCACTGATTGAGCTGCGTAATGGTGATGATGCAAATGCCATTGAGCAAGGTATCAAAGATACAGACAAAGCTAGCCAAGACTTTGCGTCGCGCCGTATGGATAAATCGATTCGAGCTGCATTGTCAGGTCAATCAGTAGACGATATATAAGAGAAAGTAGTTATGCCTAAGATTATTGTATTACCACACGAAGATTTGTGCCCAGAAGGCGCAGTGTTGGAAGCGAAGACGGGTGAAACCGTTCTAGACGTAGCACTAAAAAACGGTATTGGTATTGAACACGCGTGTGAAAAATCGTGTGCTTGTACTACTTGCCACGTGATCATTCGTGAAGGTTTTGATTCTCTTGAAGAGAGCGAAGAGCTAGAAGATGACATGCTAGACAAAGCATGGGGTCTTGAGCCTGAGTCTCGTCTTGGTTGTCAGGCGAAAGTTGCGGATGAAGACTTGGTTGTTGAAATTCCGAAATACACGCTAAACCACGCGTCAGAAGATCATTAATACTATCGCTCCAAAATAGGGGCGAAGAAAAAGGAAGATGAGCAATGAAATGGACAGATTCTCGCGATATCGCGATTGAGCTTTGTGACAAGTTTCCAGATGTGGATCCACAAACCGTACGTTTTACCGATCTTCATCAATGGATCATGGAGTTAGATGAGTTTGACGATGAGCCAAACCATTGTAACGAAAAGATCCTAGAAGCGGTCATCATGTGCTGGATGGACGAAGCAGACTGATGCTCAATTCGGCGGTAAAACGCAGCCGAGTTAACAATTCTTACTAAAAAAAGCGGACCTCTAGGTCCGTTTTTTTATCAAGTTGACATTTTTACCCTACATAATGCTAACATCCGTGAGTTATTAAAAAGAAGCGGCGTAGGCTACGCCGATATAAGACAAGGAGAAACCATGTCTACACAGATGTCTGTATTTTTAAGTCAAGATTCTGCTGCTCCACACTGGGGTGAGAAAGCACTACTTTCATTCTCTGAAACCGGTGCGACGATTCATCTAGGTGAAGGTCATGATCTTGGTGCAATTCAGCGTGCAGCTCGTCAGCTAGATGGCCAAGGAATTCATTCAGTTCTACTTTCTGGTGAACATTGGGATTTGGAAAGCATCTGGGCTTTCCATCAAGGTTACCGCAACCCGAAAAAACACGGTTTACTAGAATGGACTGCGCTTTCTGAAGAAGACCAAACTGAACTTCAAGCTCGCATTAAAGCGACCGATTTTACGCGCGATATCATCAACAAAACGGCGGAAGAAGTTGCACCTCGTCAACTTGCTACGATGGCGGCTGAGTTCATCAAATCTGTCGCACCAGAAGGCACAGTAACGGCTCGTATTGTTAAAGATAAAGATCTACTAGCGGAAGGTTGGGAAGGTATCTATGCGGTTGGTCGTGGTTCGGATCGCACATCAGCAATGCTGCAATTGGATTACAACCCGACTGGCGATGAAAACGCACCAGTATTCGCGTGTCTAGTAGGTAAAGGCATTACGTTTGATTCAGGCGGTTACAGCCTTAAGCCTTCAAACTTTATGAGTGCAATGAAAGCCGATATGGGCGGTTCAGGTACGATTACTGGCGGTTTGGGGTTAGCTATTTTGCGTGGTTTGAACAAGCGCGTAAAACTGATCTTATGTTGTGCTGAGAATATGGTTTCTGGTCGTGCGCTTAAGCTTGGCGACATCATCACCTACAAAAACGGTAAGACTGTTGAGATCATGAACACCGACGCAGAAGGTCGTTTGGTACTTGCCGATGGTCTTATCTATGCAAGCGAGCATAACCCTGAGTTGATCATCGACTGCGCAACGTTAACCGGCGCGGCGAAAAACGCATTGGGTAACGACTACCACGCGTTAATGAGCTTTGATGATGAACTTTCTCATCAAGCGCTAACCGCAGCAAACAAAGAGAAAGAAGGCCTGTGGCCACTGCCTCTGGCTGATTTCCACCGTGGTATGTTGCCGTCAAACTTCGCTGATTTATCTAACATCAGCTCTGGAGACTACAGTCCAGGCGCAAGTACCGCTGCTGCATTTTTGTCTTACTTTGTTGAAGACTACAAGAAAGGCTGGTTGCATTTCGACTGTGCTGGTACTTACCGTAAGTCTGCATCAGACAAGTGGGCAGCTGGCGCTACTGGTATGGGTGTCCGCACTCTTGCTCGCCTTCTTAATGAGCAAGCAGAAAAATAATATTTATGGTGGCGTCAGTTAGGCGCTGCCGTAGTCAAGTAAGTCACTTTTAAACACTATTATTACAAGTACAAAAAGGAAACTTTATGGCTCTAGAAAGAACGTTTTCCATTGTTAAGCCTGACGCTGTGGAAAGAAACCTGATCGGTGAAATCTACAATCGAATCGAGAAGGCTGGCCTACGTATTATTGCTGCGAAAATGGTTCACCTGACTGAAGAGCAGGCGAGCGGTTTTTACGCAGAACATGAAGGTAAAGAATTCTTCCAACCTCTAAAAGAGTTCATGACTTCTGGCCCTATTATGGTTCAAGTGTTGGAAGGCGAAAATGCGATTGCACGTTACCGCGAATTGATGGGTAAAACCAACCCAGAAGAAGCGGCAGCAGGCACACTTCGCGCAGATTACGCGCTAAGCATGCGTCATAACTCTGTGCATGGTTCAGATAGTCCTGAATCAGCGGCTCGTGAGATTGAGTTCTTCTTCCCTGAGTCAGAAATTTGCCCTCGCTAATTGGTAGTTAGTTTGTGCTCGTAAAAGATAGTTAGCCTCGGATAATTCCGGGGCTTTTTATTATCGAAACAGTTCGAAGGCGCATTGGTTAGGTTGTTCAATGTTTAACCGAAGTGTTTTTAATGCCTTAGCAAAGACAGGGTTTTAGACCTCTTGTTGTAGCTGCATAAAGGCTGTACAATTCGCGCCCTTATTCTTGTTTCAGTCATTGAGAGGCAACATGACTACTGAAAAAATCAATCTACTCGACTTTGATCGCAAAGGCATGCGTCAGTTTTTCGCGGAAGAACTAGGCGAGAAAGCGTTTCGTGCTGATCAGGTTATGAAGTGGATCTACCATTTCGGTGTTGATGACTTCGACAACATGACGAACATCAACAAGAAACTACGTGAAAAACTGCAGCACAAGTGCGAAATTAAAGCACCAACGGTTGCAGAAGCTCAGCACTCTTCAGACGGCACGATTAAGTGGGCAATGAAGGTGGGTGACCAAGACGTAGAAACGGTTTACATCCCAGAAGAGGATCGCGCGACGTTATGCGTATCTTCTCAGGTAGGTTGTGCGTTGGAGTGTAAGTTCTGTTCGACCGCTCAACAAGGCTTCAACCGCAACCTAAAAGTATCTGAAATCATCGGTCAGGTGTGGCGTGCTGCACGTGAAATCGGTTTGCAAAAAGAAACTGGTCGTCGTCCAATCACTAACGTCGTAATGATGGGTATGGGTGAGCCTCTTCTAAACATGAAGAACTTGATCCCTGCGCTAGAAATCATGCTTGATGATCTTGGTTTTGGTCTTTCTAAACGTCGCGTTACTGTATCAACTTCAGGTGTGGTTTCTGGTCTTGATCAGATGACAGGCAAAATCGACGTAGCATTGGCGATTTCTCTACACGCGCCAAACGACAAGTTACGTAGCGAAATCATGCCAATCAACGATCGTTGGGATATTCAAGACTTCTTAGCGTCAGTTCGTCGTTACATCGCATCTTCGAACGCAAACCGTGGCAAAGTAACAGTCGAGTACGTGTTGCTTGATCATGTGAACGATGACATGGACCACGCACGCGAGCTGGCTGAGTTGATGAAAGACACACCATGTAAGATCAACCTGATTCCGTTTAACCCGTATCCAGGTTCTCCGTACAAGAAGCCAAGCAACTCACGTATTGACAGATTCCAAAAAACATTGATGCAATACGAGCATACGGTGACGGTTCGTAAAACACGTGGTGATGATATTGATGCGGCATGTGGTCAGTTAGTCGGTGACGTTATTGACCGTACTAAACGTACTGCGGCTTTAAAAGCTGCGCGCGGTGCAGAAACCATCGACGTAAAAGCGGTATAATTTGCCCCAAATTAAAAATAGCCAGAGCCTTTGCTCTGGCTATTTTGTTTGTTGTATTTGTAAAGTAACCCCTGAAATTGAATGGTTTTGGCGTTTATTTCAATTTACTGTGTCAAAGTTTGGACAAAAGCTTGAGCTATCTGTTAGTTTGAGTGGAAAGAGTTTTTGTCTTCGTTATACATTCGCTTATCATGGTGAAGAACATTCATGAAGACACCGATTATTCTCAACATTTTTTCTCATACGCTTTGCTGATTTTTGCAAAACGGGTATTCACACTCAATTGTTGAGAATTTCTTAAAAATATAATTTTGGTTAACGCGAACAGGCTAGCTATCTTTAAGTGAGGCTTAAGAACAACAACGAAAATAAATAACCGTGTTAGCCACTAAAACAGATTAAATACCGCCATTATGACAGAACACGAAAATACCAATGAAGTACCGCTTTCGATTGAAGCGGGCACATTACTCAAAAACAAACGCGAATCTTTAGGTATGACTCAAAAGCAAGTTGCTGATCGCCTGAGACTTCGCGTTTCTGTTATTGAAGATATTGAAAACAACCGATTTGAATCTCAACAAGTAGCGACATTCACTCGCGGCTATTTGCGTTCTTACGCAAAGTTTGTCGGGCTAGATGAGAAAGTGGTGCTGGTTGCTCTAGAACAGACGGCAGATGTAAAGCCAAAAGAGCAAGAAATCGAAATGCAAAGCTTTTCTCGTAAAACCAAACACGAGAAACACAACAGCCGAATTATGTTGCTGACTTGGGTAATAGCCATTGTCATCATCGGTATCTCAGCAGCTTGGTGGTGGCAAAATCAGCAAGAAAATAGTCTCGCTCAAGTTGTAGCAGAGGCTAATGTTGAAACAAGCCAACCAAGTGCCGATGAAATTGCTGATATTGATCTAATGACCGAAGAAGAGCTTATCGCAAGTACTCCAGCAGAACTAGCGGCATCAAACAATACAGCATCAGAATCATCCATCAATGCAGCGCAAACTGATGAAGTGGTTTCTGCAGAAACAGAAGAGTCGACAACAGAAGCAACTCCAGAACCAGTTGCTGTGATTGAAGCAGCAGAAGAGGTTCAAGACGCATCTCCTGTAGTGCCAGAAGGTATGACTCTGCTCACCATGAAATTTAAAGCAGATTGCTGGATCCAAGTAAAAGATACAAACGGCAAAACGCTCGTAAGTGGCACTCAGAAACCGGGTCAAGACGTAGAGCTTACCGGAAAAGCGCCATTTAAAGTGATATTAGGCGCACCGGAAGGTGTAACAATGACATTTGCAAGTGAACCTGTCGACCTTTCTGGGTATACTTCAGGCAAAGTAGCTAGATTCACTCTACCGTTATAAAAAATTATGCAACACGAATCTCCAATTATTCGTCGTAAATCGACGCGTATTTATGTGGGTGATGTGCCAATTGGTGATGGTGCGCCAATTGCCGTACAGTCAATGACTAACACTCGCACGACTGATGTGGAAGCGACAGTCGCACAAATCCGAGCACTAGAAAAAGTCGGCGCAGACATTGTCCGTGTTTCAGTACCAACGATGGAAGCAGCAGAAGCGTTTAAGCTGATCAAACAGCAAGTATCTGTTCCTCTGGTTGCTGATATTCACTTTGACTACCGTATCGCACTGAAAGTCGCGGAATACGGCGTCGATTGTTTGCGTATCAACCCAGGTAACATTGGTAACGAAGAGCGTATTCGCTCGGTTGTTGATTGTGCGCGTGATAAGAATATCCCGATCCGTATTGGCGTTAATGGCGGCTCTTTGGAAAAAGATCTGCAGATGAAATACGGTGAACCAACGCCTGAAGCCCTAGTTGAATCAGCGATGCGTCATGTGGATCATCTCGATCGTCTTAACTTTGATCAGTTCAAAGTCAGCGTTAAAGCATCGGATGTATTCCTTGCGGTTGATTCTTACCGCTTGCTAGCGAAGAAAATCGACCAGCCGCTTCACTTAGGTATTACTGAAGCTGGTGGTGCACGCGCAGGTGCCGTGAAGTCAGCAGTTGGCTTGGGCATGCTTTTATCGGAAGGTATTGGTGATACGTTACGTATCTCTTTAGCTGCTGATCCAGTCGAAGAAATCAAAGTCGGTTTCGATATTCTGAAATCTTTGCGTATTCGCTCTCGTGGCATCAACTTTATTGCTTGCCCAAGTTGTTCACGCCAAGAATTCGATGTTATTGGTACCGTAAATGCGCTTGAGCAGCGTTTAGAAGACATCATCACACCAATGGATGTGTCTATTATTGGCTGTGTGGTAAATGGTCCTGGTGAAGCTGAGGTTTCCCATTTGGGTCTTGCGGGTAGCAACAAGAAGAGTGCGTTCTATGAAGACGGAAAACGTCAAAAAGAGCGTTTCGATAACAATGACCTTGTGAATCAGCTAGAAGCAAAGATCCGTGCGAAAGCGTCTATGATGGATAGCGAAAATCGCATTGAAGTAAAAGTACAAGATTAATCTCAACGAGTATTACGGTAAGTATTGTGGCAAAAACAATCCAAGCAATCCGAGGCATGAACGATTGTCTCCCAACTCAATCTCCGCTGTGGCAGAAACTTGAAAACACAGTGAAAAATGTAATTAGCGCATACGGTTATAACGAAGTGCGCATGCCAATCGTTGAAGAAACAAACCTATTCAGCCGCGCTGTTGGTGAAGAGACAGACGTCGTTTCAAAAGAAATGTACACCTTTGATGATCGTAACGGAGACAGCCTAACACTTCGCCCTGAAGGTACTGCGGGTTGTGTACGTTCATGTATTCAAAATAGCCTGATCAACCGTGACGAACAGCGTCTGTGGTACATGGGGCCTATGTTCCGCCATGAGCGTCCGCAGAAAGGTCGTTACCGTCAATTCCACCAATGTGGTGTGGAAGTGTTTGGTCTAAATGGCCCTGACGTTGACGCCGAGCTTATCATGATGACTGCACGTCTATGGCGTGAATTAGGCATCGACAAGCACGTGCGTCTTGAACTGAACTCAATCGGTTCTCAAGAAGATCGCGCAGACTACCGCACAGCACTGGTTGCCTTCCTTGAACAACATATCGATGTGCTAGACGAAGATTGTAAGCGCCGCATGCACACTAACCCACTGCGTGTTCTGGATACGAAGAACCCTGACATTCAGGCTATTTTAGGTGATGCACCGCGTCTTTCTGAGTACTTAGGTGAAGAATCTAAAGCACACTTCGCAGGTCTATGTGAACTTTTAGACGCAGCAGGTATCGAATACACAGTTAACGAACGTCTTGTTCGTGGTCTGGATTACTACAACCGCACGGTATTTGAGTGGATCACGGAAAGCCTAGGTGCTCAAGGCACTGTGTGTGGCGGTGGTCGCTATGACGGTCTTGTAGAGCAACTTGGTGGCAAACCAACACCAGCAGTTGGCTTTGCAATGGGTCTAGAGCGTCTAGTTCTTATGTTGGAAACTTTAGAGCTTACAGACGTACGTCGCAGTGTGGATGTTTACGTAGTAACTGCAGGTGAAGGCACCATGATGGCAGGTATGAAGCTAGCAGAGCAGCTTCGTGAAGCTATTTCAGGCGTTCGCGTGATGAATCACTTCGGTGGCGGTAACTTCAAGAAACAGTTTAAACGCGCAGATAAAGTAGGTGCTGTTGTAGCATTGGTTCTGGGTGAAAACGAAGTTGCCGACAATACCGTTGTACTAAAAGACTTAGTTGGTGGTGAGCAAGAGACTTACAACCAAGCTGAAGTTGCTGAGAAGATCGCAGCACTGATTTAAGTCTTTTAATAAGCTAAAGATTAAATCCTAGTTCGTAACAATAAGGCTCCCAAAATCGGAGCCTTTCGACGAAATAGGAGCAATGGCAGCTTTGCTGCCATTTACATGTTTTAAGAGGACAGGAAGTGGAACTTTACGATACTGAAGAACAACAAGTTGAAGCTATTAAAGACTGGTGGAAGGAAAACGGTAAAGCCGTCATCATCGGTGCTGTTGTTGGCTTAGGTGGTCTATTTGGCTGGCGTTACTACCAGGATACTGTGATTCAGGCGAGTGAAACAGCTTCGCAAAGCTACACAACCGCAATGAATACGCTGCAAGAAAAAGGCGTAGATGCGCAATCAGATGTGCAAGCTTTTATCGAATCGAACGAAGTTAAAGAATATTCAGTATTGGCTGCTCTGCAACTAGCAAAAGCACAAGTCGAAGCGAAAGACTTTGCTGCTGCTCTTGAGCAACTTAAATGGGCTCAAAGCAATACGAAAGATGCTGCATTATCTCCACTAATTAGCTACCGCATCGCTCGTATCGAGACAGAAATGGGTAACTTTGATGCTGCAAACACTGAGCTAGGCAAAGTGACAGATACCGCATGGGCTGGTCGCATTGCTGAATTGCGTGGTGATATTGCACTTCGTCAAGGTGACAAAGATGCAGCTTACGCGGCTTACACAGAAGCGCAGCAAGCAGCAGATGCAAGCCCAACACTGCAAATGAAATTGGACGACTTGGCGAAATAATAAGGACCGCATTGGATGAAAAGAGTCTTTAAGAAAGCCTTGTTAGGGGCATTAACGGTGGGCATCCTGGCTGGTTGTGCTGGCGAGGAAGATACCATCGTTATGGCACCACTACCGCAGGTAGATAGTCAGTTTACGACCAAGAGTGAATGGAGCACATCGATTGGTGATGGTGTTGGTCATTACTTCTCAAAGCTTTCTCCTGTCTACGCAAACGACATGTTGTTTGTCGCGAGCCGTGATGGTTTGGTGAAAGCGCTTGATCCAGAAAATGGTAAGCAATTATGGCAAACCGATCTGGAAGAAGACGTGATTGCTCGTCTGTCTGGCGGTATTACTGCGGCGTACGAACATCTTTACATCGGTTCTGAAAATGGTGAAGTGATTGCACTAAGCCAAGAAACTGGTGAAATCATTTGGCGCATTAAAGTAGGTGGTGAAGTTCTGGCGAAACCCGTTGCGGATTCAGGCTTGATCATCGTAAATACCAGCCGTGGTATGTTGATTGCTTTGGATGAAAACTCTGGTGAGCAGCGCTGGGCACTAAGTACTGAAGTTCCAAACCTGACACTACGCGGAGACAGCACTCCATTTGCGATTGGTGGTGGTGTTTTCTGGGGTACGGCAAATGGTCGACTAGCCGCAGCGATTGTGGAGCGTGGTCAGCTTATTTGGCAACAACCAGTAGGCACACCGAAAGGCGCTACGGAAATTGACCGTCTGGTTGACGTTGACTCTTCTCCTATTGTACTGGGCGGAACTCTTTTCACCATTGGATACAATGGTCAGTTGATCGCTATTGATTTGCGTTCGGCTAACCCAATCTGGAAGCGTAATTATTCGTCAGCGAACGATATCGCAACGGACGGCAGTCGTATCTTTGTGATCACCGAAAAAGATCACGTGGTCGCGGTTGATGCTCGAAGCGGTACTGAACTTTGGGAAAATAGCCTATTAGAACACCGTCAGTTAACTGCGCCAGTTATCGTCGGTAACTATTTAGTTTTAGGTGATACCCTAGGTTACCTGCACTGGTTAGATCGTTCGACGGGTGAGTTCGTAGCTCAACAATTCGTTGATGACAGTGGTTTTGCGGTTGGTCCGACTCTATTGTCTGATGGTTATGTCATTACAACTCGCAACGGCGATGTAAAGAAACTAACCATTAACGAATAATATCGTGATATAATTCACATTCGGCTCCTGGCTGGTGACAGTTAGGAGCCGTTTTGTTGTTTGAAATTTTTAACCCTGACGTGGTTATAGGTAAAAAGCTGGCTTGATTTGGCATCGGGCAAGTCGTTACCTATAACTACAGAAGAAAGATTATTGTAGAGGTTGTTATGGTACCTGTTGTTGCTCTAGTAGGGCGTCCGAACGTAGGTAAATCTACACTATTTAACCGATTGACACGCACACGTGACGCGTTGGTTGCGGACTTTCCAGGCCTAACGCGAGACCGTAAATACGGCCAAGCTCGTCTTGATGAAGAGCACGAATTCATTGTCATTGACACTGGCGGTATTGATGGCACAGAAGAAGGCGTGGAAACCAAAATGGCAGAGCAGTCGCTAGCAGCGATTGATGAAGCTGACGTCGTGCTATTCCTTGTTGACGGTCGTGCTGGTCTTACACCTGCTGATGAAGCGATTGCGGCGCATCTGCGTAAAATTGAAAAACCAGCGATGCTGGTGGTAAACAAAATTGATGGTATTGATGCTGACGCTGCGTGTGCTGATTTCTGGCAGCTTGGTGTTGATGGCATGTACCAAATCGCGGCTGCACACGGTCGTGGTGTTACAGCATTGCTTGAGCGTGCGCTAGCTCCATTCTTTGATGATTTACTAACAAGTGAATCAGAAGAAGGTGAGATTGAAGATCTGACAGAATTTGAAGACGCTGACATTGCACCAGATGAATACACCGAAGAAGAAGCGGAAGCGGAGTTCCAACGTCTACAAGAACAGCCAATCAAACTGGCAATCATTGGTCGTCCAAACGTTGGTAAGTCGACGTTAACCAACCGTATTCTTGGTGAAGAACGTGTTGTGGTATACGACATGCCAGGCACAACTCGTGACTCAATCTACATTCCTATGGAACGTGATGGCCGTGAGTATGTAATCATTGATACTGCGGGTGTACGTCGTCGTGGTCGTATTAACGAAACGGTTGAGAAATTCTCTGTTGTTAAAACCTTGAAAGCCGTTGAAGACGCAAACGTAGTGCTATTGGTTATCGACGCACGTGAAAACATCTCTGACCAAGACTTGAGCCTGCTAGGTTTTGCATTGAACGCTGGTCGTTCAATCGTACTAGCGGTAAACAAGTGGGATGGTCTAGATAACGAAGTAAAAGAGAACGTGAAGAAAGAGCTAGACCGCCGCCTAGGTTTCGTTGACTTTGCTCGCATTCACTTTATTTCTGCACTGCACGGTACTGGTGTTGGTCACTTGTTTGAGTCTATCCAAGAAGCGTACAAGTCGGCAACGACACGTGTTGGTACCTCTGTTTTGACTCGTATCATGAAGATGGCGACTGATGATCACCAACCACCAATGGTTCGTGGCCGTCGTATCAAGCTAAAATACGCGCACGCAGGTGGTTACAACCCACCAATCGTCGTGATTCACGGTAACATGGTTCGTGAACTTCCGGATTCATACAAGCGTTACTTGATGAACTACTTCCGCAAGTCACTGGAAATTATGGGTACGCCAATTCGTATCAACTTCCAGAATAGCGAAAACCCGTTTGAGAATCGTGCGAACAAGCTAACCTTGTCTCAAGAGCGTAAGCGTAAACGTATGATGTCTGTGGTTAAAAACCGCAAAAAATAATTTAAGTATTTGAAGATACCCAAGTTTTTACTTGGGTATTTTTTTATCTGTTTTTTGCAACCTCTAAAAGTGATGTGAGATGTGTCCTTTTCTAAACCTTACTTTCATCATTATCACAATGTTCTTCTGCGCGGTTTTCCTCTAGTGATATTAGTGATGACGTGCAGATTCCTGTATCTTCAAATGTTCAGCACAAAACCTTAACTTCTTACATTCACAAAGATAAGCAAAGCATGACGATTACCGCGACACAAACCCGTTTCTGCCATCAAACTTGGCAGTTGGACGCTCAGATTCAACTCGTTCAAAACCACAATGAAGTGACCTACGTAGTCACCGACGTGACTCCGTTTCATCCCGTTAGCCATATCTGGCCTGATCATCCCGCGGATAAAGGCATCTTAGTATTTAATGATCAACAATTTGAAGTGATTGATTGTCAAGTTGGTGCCATTGAAGTGGCAACCGGAGAGCTATTTTTTGGAGCGGCAATCCCTGTAAAGCGCGATACAGAAGGCTGGTTATTTGTTGTCGTACATGTATTAGCGCTTGTTGACACTCTATCTCAAGGTACACGAGTGACGCTGAAAGTGGATAAAGAGTACCAACAAGCATTGAGTCGTGGACACAGTGCAGGTCATCTCGCCTACTTAGCCCTGAACAAAGTCCTCGCTGCCAGTTACTGGCGTAAAGATGCTGATCGTAAAGACCCACATGGCAACTATGATTTTAATAGTTATGCCCAAGAAGCCAGCTTTGTAACACCAGACAAGTGCCTAGATACTTACCGTTTAGGTAAAACACTCCGTAAAAGAGGCCTAAACAGCGCAGAAATGCTGTCAGACTTAGAGAAAATAGAGAGTCAGGTGAATGCACAATTGAAGCTTTGGCTGGAAAGAGACGCGGCGATCATTATGGACTGCCATGGTGACAACTTGACCGATTCTCGTTATTGGAAATGTGACTTGGGAGAGGGAGAATTGGCCGTGATCCCTTGTGGAGGAACGCACGCAGAGCATTTGAGTGACTTTGGCTCGATACACGTCAAGTTGGTCGAAATGGATTCACAAACGATTGAAATGCACACCGATGTAATAGCTTGCTTTTCCAATTAGATCTTTTTATTAAATTCTGTTTTTTCTTTTTTTGAATTTAATTTTGGTGTTTTGTGCTTCTTTAAATTGGAATGCAGAATATGTAACTTATGCTTTCGGTGTGTGGTTATATAAATATTCTTTTAGAGGGTGATCGCTGATCAAATGGTAAATATCCGATGATCAGAATAAGATCTTTCTTAAAGTAAGCTTCTCGTGAAGTAAACCCATTACCTTGCATACGGTGATATACATCAAGGTTAGCGGTTAGAAAATGTGAATACTGGAGCGAGTGAAACAGTATGGTGAGAGATATGCAACAGAACAAATGTCCAGATTGCGAAGTAGAACTAGAATGGACTGGCCGATACCATTGTGGCCAATGTGAATCCGATTTCAAAAAAGTAGGTTTTTGTCCGGACTGTGGTGCTGAGTTAGAAAAGCTTCAGGCTTGTGGGGCTGCGAATTATTTCTGCAATACCTGTAATGAACTCAAATCCAAATCTCGTGTGCGATTTGAGTTTCAAAAAATCAGCTGATTAAGCTCATTTTAAAGTCGGCTAACTAACGGTAGAGTGAATCTCACCATTAGCCAAACGGGTGACTAAAAGGTCGCCCGTTTTTACATCATCTGCGCTTGTAACGACCTTACCTTGCTCCGTTTGCGTGATGGAGTAACCACGCTTGAGTGTCGCTAGGGGACTGACGGTATCTAACTTTTCTGCCGCAATCGCTAACTGATGACGCATCGTCAGTAGTTTTCGATCCATTGCGTCCAATAGCTTGTGCTCAATACGTTCAAGTCTCGACTTTTGTTGTGCTAAGTGTTTAACAGGAGAGTTTAATTGCAGACGGTGGTGTTTACGCTCAACGGCTTGTTGACGTGTATCGATGAAGCGCTGCATAGCTCTACGCAAACGCATATCCAGCTCATCGAGTTGCTGTGACTGACGCTGCAACTGATAACTTGGATGTTGGCGTTCTAAGCGATGCAGAAGTTGCGCAGATTGCTGTTTTTGCTGTGCTAAGTAGTAGCGCATCGCACTAGCTAGTTTATGCTGTTTCGCGACAAGCGATTGATCTTTATGGCTATTGTCACGGCTAACCAGTTCAGCGGCAGCTGATGGAGTAGGAGCTCGCACATCGGCAACAAAATCGGCAATCGTCATGTCGACTTCATGGCCCACAGCACTAATGATCGGGATTTGACTTGCAGCAATAGTGCGAGCAAGGATCTCATTGTTAAAGCACCATAAGTCTTCTAGAGAGCCGCCGCCACGACCAACAATCAATACATCACATTCATTTCGGCTATTCGCACGACCGATTGCTTGGGCAATTTGAATGGCTGCGTCATCACCTTGGACCATGGTCGGATAAATCACCACGGGTAGGGAAGGATCACGGCGTTTTAAAACGTCCAATATGTCGTAAAGCGCAGCACCTGTTTTAGAAGTGATGATACCAACACGCTTTGGATGCTCTGGTAGTGGCAGTTTGTTGGTTTGAGCGAACAAACCTTCCGCTGCCAACTTCATCTTAAGCTCTTCAAACTCTTGTTGCAGACGACCATCGCCTTCAGGCTGCATGCTTTCGATGATCAATTGGTAGTCACCACGTGGCTCATACAGAGACAGACGGGCTTTAACTAAAACTTGATTGCCGTTTGCAGGTTTGAAAGTAACGCGACGATTGTTACCACGGAACATGGCACATTTTACTTGAGCACGAGAATCTTTAAGGGTGAGGTACCAGTGACCGGAAACAGGAGCAGAGAAGTTGGATATCTCTCCGACAAGCCAAACGATCCCCATTTCGTTTTCAAGGAGTAAACGAACTTCTGCGTTGAGACGAGAAACAGTGAAGATGTTCTGATTGGTCTTGGAGAGCACAGCTAATCTCTTAGACGTGAGTATGGAAATTAGCGGCAATATAATACATAGCAAGGGGGTAATTGCAAGAAAAAAATTAAAAAACTTGTAGTCAAGCGATTGCGTTGAACGTATAATCCCTCCGCAATATCTAATCCAAATGTAACTTGTTACCTAAAACTAGTTACCCTCATTATGCGAAACGATGAGATTGGATTGTTCTTTTTACTCCTCTAATTGTGAGATATTGCAAATGCTAAGAATTGCCAAAGAAGCGCTGACATTCGATGACGTACTACTTGTGCCAGCACACTCCACCGTTCTCCCAAACACAGCTGATCTTCGCACTCAGTTGACGAAAAACATCAGTCTGAACATCCCTATGATTTCTGCGTCGATGGACACCGTGACGGAAGCCCGTCTAGCTATCGCTCTTGCGCAGGAAGGTGGCATTGGCTTTATCCACAAGAACATGTCTATTGAGCAGCAAGCGGCAGAAGTTCGTAAAGTTAAGAAGTTCGAAGCTGGTGTGGTAACAGACCCTGTGACTGTGAATCCTGATGCAACCATCGCCGATGTAGTCGCTCTGACTGAAAAGCACGGTTTTGCAGGTTTCCCTGTAGTAACAGAGCACAACGAGCTAGTGGGTATCATCACTGGTCGTGACGTACGCTTTGTGACTGACCTATCTAAGAAAGTGTCTGCGGTAATGACGCCTAAAGAGCGTCTAGCTTCTGTAAAAGAAGGTGCAACTCGTGAAGAAGTTCAAGAGAAAATGC
Source organism: Vibrio sp. VP6 (assembly GCF_028823755.1). Lineage (NCBI taxonomy): Bacteria > Pseudomonadati > Pseudomonadota > Gammaproteobacteria > Vibrionales > Vibrionaceae > Vibrio > Vibrio sp. VP6. Next base: position 124,210 of record NZ_JAPEID010000007.1, on the reverse strand, counting down.
ACGAAGCACGCGTTGAAAAAGTACTGGTAGTGAACGATGAGTTCAAACTAACCGGTATGATCACTGCTAAAGACTTCCATAAAGCAGAACGTAAACCAAACGCATGTAAAGATGAGCGCGGTCGTCTACGTGTTGGCGCAGCTGTTGGTGCTGGTGCGGGTAACGAAGAACGTGTTGCTGCACTTGTAGAAGCAGGCGTTGACGTACTACTTATCGACTCTTCTCACGGTCATTCAGAAGGCGTTCTACAACGTATTCGTGACACTCGTGCAGCGTACCCAGATCTAGACATCATCGGCGGTAACGTCGCAACAGGTGCTGGCGCGAAAGCTCTTATCGAAGCTGGCGTAAGCGCAGTGAAAGTCGGTATTGGCCCTGGTTCTATCTGTACGACTCGTATCGTAACGGGTGTTGGTGTTCCTCAAATCACAGCAATCGCTGACGCGGCTGAAGTGGCTAACGAATACGGCATCCCAGTGATTGCTGACGGCGGTATCCGTTTCTCTGGCGACATCTGTAAAGCAATCGTAGCAGGCGCATCATGTGTGATGGTTGGTTCTATGTTCGCAGGTACAGAAGAAGCGCCGGGCGAAGTGATTCTTTACAACGGCCGTTCTTACAAAGCTTACCGTGGTATGGGTTCTCTAGGCGCGATGTCTCAAGGTTCTTCTGACCGTTACTTCCAATCTGATAACGCAGCAGACAAGCTTGTACCAGAAGGCATTGAAGGTCGTATCGCATACAAAGGCCGCCTAAAAGAGATCGTACACCAACAAATGGGTGGTCTACGTTCAAGCATGGGTCTAACGGGTTCTGCAACTATCGAAGACATGCGTACTAAAGCTGAATTTGTACGTATTTCTGGTGCGGGTATGCAAGAATCTCACGTACACGACGTTCAGATCACTAAGGAAGCGCCAAACTACCGTCTAGGTAACTAACAGCCTAACGTAAACGTTTGCTTTTTCCTTGAAGCATTAAGAAGAGGCGAGTACACTCGCCTCGGTTTTAATCACTTAGCCTTAAAAGACTGCTCAAAATGACTAAAAATATCCATGACCAACGTATTCTGATCTTGGACTTCGGTTCTCAGTACACTCAATTAGTTGCGCGTCGCGTACGTGAAATCGGCGTTTACTGTGAACTATGGAGCTGGGACGTAGAAGAAGCGGATATTCGCGAATTCAACCCAGATGGCATCATCCTTTCTGGTGGCCCAGAAAGCGTTACAGAAGAAAACTCTCCTCGCGCTCCTCAATATGTATTTGACTCAGGTGTTCCTGTACTTGGTGTATGTTACGGCATGCAAACCATGGCAGAACAGCTAGGTGGTAAAGTAGCGGGCTCAAACGAGCGTGAATTTGGCTACGCACAAGTAAAAGTTTCTGGCGAATCTGCGATCTTCAAAGATCTTGAAGCGACTCAAGACGTTTGGATGAGCCACGGCGACAAAGTTGTAGAAATTCCAGCAGACTTCGTAAAAGTCGGTGAGACAGACACTTGTCCTTACGCGGCAATGGCGAACGAAGAGAAGAAATACTACGGCGTTCAGTTCCACCCAGAAGTAACGCACACGAAAGGTGGCCTACAAATGCTAGAGAACTTCGTTCTTGGCGTGTGTGGCTGTGAGCGTCTATGGACCTCTGAATCTATCATCGAAGACGCTGTTGCTCGTATTAAAGAGCAAGTGGGTGACGATGAAGTGATCCTAGGTCTATCTGGTGGTGTGGATTCATCGGTTGTGGCGATGCTGGTTCACCGTGCGATTGGCGACAAGCTAACGTGTGTATTCGTGGATAACGGTTTGCTTCGTCTAAACGAAGGTCAGCAAGTAATGGATATGTTTGGCGACAAATTCGGCCTGAACATCATCAAAGTAGACGCAGAAGAGCGTTTCCTTGAAGCGTTGAAAGGCAAGTCTGACCCAGAAGAAAAACGTAAGACTATCGGCCACGTATTCGTAGACGTATTCGATGAAGAATCGAAGAAGCTGAAAAACGCAAAATGGCTTGCTCAGGGTACTATCTACCCAGACGTAATCGAGTCTGCAGCATCTAAAACTGGTAAAGCACACGTGATTAAGTCACACCACAACGTGGGCGGTCTACCTGACGATATGGAAATGGGTCTAGTTGAGCCACTACGTGAGTTGTTCAAAGATGAAGTTCGTAAGATTGGTCTGGAGCTAGGTCTTCCGTACAACATGCTTTACCGTCACCCGTTCCCAGGCCCAGGTCTAGGTGTTCGCGTTCTTGGCGAGATCAAGAAAGAATACTGTGACTTGCTACGTCGTGCTGACGCTATCTTTATTGAAGAGCTTCACGCAGCAGATCTATACGACAAAGTATCTCAAGCGTTCACGGTATTCCTACCAGTTCGTTCTGTAGGCGTAATGGGCGACGGTCGTAAGTACGATTGGGTGGTATCACTGCGTGCAGTTGAAACTATCGACTTTATGACAGCGCATTGGGCACACCTACCATACGACTTCCTAGGTAAGGTATCTAACCGTATTATCAACGAAGTTGAAGGTATTTCACGAGTTGTTTACGACATTTCTGGTAAGCCACCAGCGACAATCGAGTGGGAATAATTTTCCTCTAGATTGTTGAGTTTACAAGAACCAGCCTCCGGGCTGGTTTTTTTGTACTTCAAATTTGTGAAGAGGTGGCTCAACTTTTTCGTGAGAAATATATACACACGCCCAAATTAAATATATATTCATTTTTATTGTTTAAATATTAAAAATGGTATTGCTATGGAACAGGCTGACGTTACCTCTCTCATTCCCATCCTTATTACTCTTTTCCTCGCGCTGACTACGAGAAATGTCGTCGTTGGTTTATTCGCCGGGGTGGTCAGTGGCGTCGCCATGCTTGAAGGGACATTTGTTGAAAAAGGACCACTAGACTCGTTTAGTGCGTTGATGAAAAGCTATCTACTGCCGCAACTTACGGATAGCTACAACGCTGGTGTGATTTTGTTATTAGTGTTTATTGGTGGTTTCGTCGCTTTAATGGAAAAGTCCGGCGGCGGTGTCGCCTTTGCTAAAAAGGTTACCCAATGGGTGGCGAGTAAATGCCAAGCTCAGATCTCGGCATGGTTTGGCGGCGTAGTTATCTTCTTCTCAGACCTTGGTACGCCCTTGATTGTTGGCCCTGTTTTTCGCCCTTTATTTGATAAGTTAAAAGTATCACGCCAAAAATTAGCTTTCATTATCGATTCTACTTCCTCTCCCGTCGCAATCTTGATTCCTTTTATCGGGTGGGGCGTTTACATCATGGGATTGATTCAAAAAGAGTTTACTGCCCTGAATGTCAGTATGAGTGACTGGGATGCTTTCATTGGTGCGATCCCGTATCAGTTTTATGCCTTTCTTGCGATCGCGATTGTGCCGATTGTCTCTTTCTTCAAGTTAGATTTCGGACCGATGGCGAAGGCTGAGCAGTTAGCAGAGCAGGGTTCCGATTTTGGGAAAGTGCAGGAGTCGATGAATGTGTTTACGCATAAAAATGCAAAATCCAGTTTTGTGTGGGCACCTTTGCTCGTTATGCTGGTGGTTCTATGTACCATCCTGGTGCCACACGGTTTTCCATTTCAAAAAGTGGCAGGCTCAACGTTTAGGGCTGCACTCTCTTCGGCGTACTTCTTCGCGGCCTTCACTCTAATTGCGCTGATGGCGTTTTATGGCGTCAGAAAGCTTTCCGATGGTATCCAAGTGTACCTCAAAGGCATGTCAAACATGATGTCTGTCGCGGTTATCTTGGTATTGGCTTGGGCGCTTAGCTCTGTTGGGAAAGAATTAGGTGCAGCTGCATATATTGCTGAACAAGCTCAAGCCGGTTTCCCGTATTGGCTATTGCCAGCCGTTGCTTTTTTGCTTGCCGGTATTATCTCGTTTGCTACGGGATCATCTTGGGGCACGTTCGCCATCATGATGCCATTAGTGATCCCAACGGCCGTTGCGATTGATGCTCCTTTGCTAGTTTGCATTGGTGCCGTGTTATCTGGCGGTTTATTTGGTGATCACTGTTCTCCAATCTCTGAAACCACGATTCTGTCGTCAACAGGAGCAGGGTGTGAACAATATGAGCACTTCCGTACACAGTTGCCTTACGCGGTGTTGAATGGCGTGATTGCACTTGGGTGCTTTCTTTTGGCAGGCGTTGCTGCCTCACCTGTGATTGTACTTGCGGCGATTGTCGCTCAGTTCGCTATTTACTATGTGCTATCAAAACAGAAGCCAACCGAGCAACTTGAGTCTGTTTCAGCAGAGTAATAGAGATAGAAATATCATCAAACGGAGGCGTAGTCAGCCTCCGCTTTTCTTTTGAGTCAAGGTAACATTTTTCTTGTGACAAAATGTGTGCAAGGACTTATTTATTCATTTTGTCTCGCAGAATGAACTCACTTCGCTCGGCGTTTTTTATATATGATCCACTATATGTCTAGTTATTCCTTGTATATTGTATTGTTAAACCCGGAGACTAGACATGTTTGCACTCAAACATCTTCCTATTGCATTGAGTTGTGTCCTAGCGGCACAAGCGAATGCAAGTATGAATATCCAGCCTGATCCGCAAAATCCGAATGGTTATGTCATTGCTCGTGGTGACGTTCAAGCTATGGAGCAAAGCAAAACCTCTGACCCTATGTATGCCATTTGGTCACAAGCACTAGAGACGCGCCCTAACTCAGTCGTTGAAGCGATTGTTCCTGGAGCGGCAACCAACCCAGAAAACGTGAAGCGTGTAGAGCGTGTGTTCCCTGAAAGTGAGTGGGACTTCCTGACTCAAATGGCAGCACCAGAATACACTTACACGCGTTTCCTACGTGCGATTGGTAAATTCCCAGCATTCTGTGGTGAGTACACTGATGGCCGTGATTCGGATGCGATTTGTAAAAAATCGATCGTGACAGCCTTTGCTCACTTTGCACAGGAAACCGGTGGTCATATTTCGATTGATAACGTATCGGATAATCCTCTTGGATTGGAAGAGTGGCAGCAAGCTTTGGTTCACGTACGTGAAATGGGCTGGTCAGAAGGTCAAGAAGGTTACACGACAGGTTGTGGTCAGAATGACTGGCAAAACAAACGTTGGCCATGTGAACCGGGACAAGGTTACTTTGGACGTGGTGCTAAACAGCTTTCTTACCACTTTAACTATGGTGCGTTCTCTGAAGTGATGTTTGATGGTGATGCATCTGTATTGCTGAAAAATCCAGGTTTGGTTGCGGATTCGTGGCTGAACTTGGCATCGGCTATCTGGTTCTTCCTAACCCCACAAGCACCTAAACCAGCAATGCTACATGTAATTGACCGTACTTGGGTTCCTTCACAACGTGAACTTGATGCAGGCATTGGTTACGGCTTCGGTACCACTATCAACGTGATCAATGGTGGTATTGAGTGTGGTGAGCAAAACAAGGATAAAGGTCAGCCTGTTAACCGTATCCGTTACTGGGAAGGTTTGGCGGCACACTACCAAATTCCAATTGAAGCTGACGAGAAGAACACTTGTTGGCAGCAAACGCCTTACGGCAGCCTAAACCTAAATGGCGCAACTGACGTGCTTTACACGAACTGGGATGGTAACTGGAAATACTACTCAGATCGCCCTGGAGGCCATTCGTTTGAATGTGAGTTGGTTGGTTTCCAAACGGCTTACTCTGCGCTAGTTGCGGGTGATTACGAGAAGTGTGTAACTAACTTCTACCAATCTCATGCGGGTTGGCCTGAAGTTCGTGTGGTTGACAAGTTAGACCCTGTAGATCCGGTCGATCCGCCTGTAGGTGGCGTGGCAGCTTGGGATTCAAGCAAAGTCTACAACACTGGTGATCAAGTTTCTTACCAAGGTGCTGTTTACGAAGCGAAATGGTGGTCACAAGGTAATGAGCCAACGAAAGGAGACCCTTGGAAGTTGGTTTCAGGCACTCCTACGGAGCCGCCAACAACGGAACCTGAACCACCTGTGACTGAACCAGAACCGCCAGTCACAGAACCAGAGCCTCCGGTCACTGAGCCAGTGCCACCAGTAACAGGTAGCTTCATTCAGTGGGAGCCAGGCGTAACTCAAGTGGCTAACGGTGATAAAGTGACGTACCAAAACAAATGCTTTGTCGCAAAAAACGGCCCTGGAGTGTGGGAAAGCCCAACGCAGAGCAACTGGTTCTGGGATGAGATTTCCTGCCAATAAATAATTTAACTCTTTATAAAGGCTCTGCTTTTTAGCAGGGTCTTTTTTTATTTGTGCTGTTGCTTATTTGTGGAATCTAAGTTTTCAATAACGGCTTTTCTCTTTTGATTGGGTGTCCATTAAAATTCGCGCGCATTTTTTATCAACATTTTTGAAAAAAGGTATTTGTACATGTCGACAAAACTGGCTAACCCAGCACCGCTAGGTCTGATGGGTTTCGGTATGACCACTATTCTGCTGAACATTCATAACGCAGGATTTTTCCCACTTGACTCTATGATTCTAGCGATGGGCATCTTTTACGGTGGCCTTAGCCAAGTAATCGTTGGCATCATGTGCTTTAAACGCGGCGACACGTTCGGGACAACTGCGTTTACTTCTTACGGTCTATTTTGGCTAACATTGGTTGGTCTAATCGTAATGCCTCACATGGGTCTTCCTGCAAGCCCAGCAAGCTTTATGGGTTGGTACCTAGCACTTTGGGGTATCTTCACTGGTTTCATGTTCATTGGTTCTCTATGTTACCCAACAGCGAAGCAGGTGGTATTTGGTTCTCTAACTATCCTGTTCTTCTTGCTTGCTGCTCGTGATTTCACTGGTAGCGAAGTTATCGGTGCTATCGCTGGCTTCGAAGGTATCTTCTGTGGCGCAAGCGCAATTTACTTCGCAATGGCGCAAGTGCTAAACAACGAATTTGGTCGTGAAGTTCTACCTGTAGGTAAAGCAAAAATCGCTCGTAAAGTTGAAGCAGTCGCAGCTTAAGCGTTAAATCGAACTCATTGAAAAAGCGGGCCAATAGGTCCGCTTTTTTATTTCATTGAATTTTATGAATCTTTTGGGCTTTCAAGTAGGAATATTCCGAATAAGACATTGTTGTGACCAAGAGCGAATTTTTTCTTCGAGAATGCTCCATTATTAAACTCCCCTATATAAAGAGTTTACAACTGATGAAAAATTACCTCTTGAATGTTTTTACGCTCGCTGTCGCGGTGATTTCATTTCCGCTTTTGGCGCAAAATAGTGACCCATTGCCTTCGTGGAACGACGGTCAAACCAAACAAGCAATTATCCAATTTGTCAGTGATGTTACTGACGCTAACTCTCCCAATTTTGTTGCTCCTCAAGATCGTATTGCCACTTTTGATAACGACGGAACGTTGTGGTCAGAAAAGCCGATGTACTTCCAAATCTTGTTTATGCTCGACCAAATTAAAGAGCAAGCGGCTAGCCACCCTGATTGGAAGACGACTAAACCATACTCACTAGTGTTAAGCGGGCAGATAGATAAGCTGAGCTTAGAAGATGTTCTAACTATGGTGCAAAAAACGCATTCAGGAATGAGCAGCGATGAGTTCACTTCTATTGTACAGGCTTGGATAAGTACGGCTAAGCACCCCGTAACGGGCCGCCCATACACCGACATGGTGTATCAACCAATGTTAGAACTGTTGGATTATCTTGATAGCAATGGCTTTAAAAACTTCATTGTGTCTGGTGGTGGCAATGCCTTTATGCGAGCTTGGGCGACGGATGTCTACAACATCCCATCCGAGCGTATCATTGGTACTCGTCTATCTACAGAGTTCGTTAATGTTGATGGTAGTTACCAAGTTAAGCGCGTACCGGGCATTGAAGTGAATAACGACAAAGCGGAAAAACCGCAGCAAATTTATCAGCACATTGGTAAGCGCCCAATAGCTTCGTTTGGCAACTCAGATGGTGACCTACAAATGCTGCAATGGACGACGTCAGGTACTGGTCCTCGTTTAGCAATGTACGTTCATCACACGGATGACCAACGTGAGTGGAAATATGACCGCACCTCTAGCATTGGTAAGCTAGATAAAGGATTGGATGAAGCGAAAGCGAAAGGTTGGTTAATCGCTGATATGAAAAACGATTGGAAGCAAGTGTATCCGACCAAGTAAGATTTCAAATCTGACTGATATAAAAAGGGGTTAACCACTGGTTAACCCCTTTGTTGTGTCCGAAGAACGGACCACTGCTTTTTCTTATTTTTAAGGAAAGAAACTTAGGTCGAAGGCTGTTCTACCGTGTCTGTTGCGGTAGTTTCAGTCGTTGGTGCTTGACCCGTTTTACGTTTGTATTTCTCTTCCCAGTAATCTGCCCCTTTGATACCTAGCGCAACTGGGTTGAACGTAAACTCTGTGACACCTTGCTTCTGTTGTTCTTCGTAGTCGGTTAGCGCTTTCAGAGCAGGCTTCGACATAAAGAAGATGATCAAGATACCCACGATGTTCAGCCAAGCCATCAAACCTACGCCAACATCACCCATCGCCCATGCTAGGTTTGCGGTTTTTACTGTACCGTAAAACACGGCTGAGATAAGTACCAGTTTTAAGATAAACATCAGACCGTTCACTTTAAAGGTACGGCGAATGTAGGCAATGTTTGTTTCTGCAATGTAGTAGTAAGCCAAGATAGTGGTGAATGCGAAGAAGAACAGTGCAACAGCGATGAACGGTTTACCAACTCCAGGTAGAGCACTTTCAATCGCCATTTGCGTGAATACTGGACCATTGGCCCCAATATCGGCTGGTAGGTTTTGCACAAGGAATGCACCTTCAACCGCACCGTGTACGTTGTACGCCCCTGTGATAAGAATCATAAACGCAGTTGCCGAACATACTAGTAGTGTATCGATGTAGATTGAGAATGATTGAACCAGACCTTGCTGTGCAGGATGATCAACGCTTGCTGCCGCTGCTGCGTGAGGGCCGGTACCTTGGCCTGCTTCATTTGAGTAAACACCACGTTTAACACCCCAACCAATGGCAGCACCAACACCAGCCATAGGAGTGAACGCGTCTCCTAGGATCATGCCGATAATGCGTGGGATTTCACCGATGTTTAGAAGAATGATAACGAAAGCGGTGATGATGTACGCCAATGCCATGAATGGCACAACGATCTGAGTGAAGTTCGCAATACGCTTTACGCCACCAAAGATGATGAAGGCAAGAATGACACAGACAACCGTACCAGTGAAAATTTTAGCAAAACTGAAGGTACCAATAGCGGTTTCGATCATGTCACCAGAGCCAAATGCTGCTTCTACCGCGTTACCAATACTGTTGGATTGAACGCCAGGAAGTAGCACACCACACGCAAAGATGGTCGAGATAGCAAAGATCCATGCGTACCATTTTTGCCCCATTGCCTTTTCGATGTAGTAAGCAGGGCCGCCACGGAATTCACCTTCATCTTCTTCTTTGTAGATTTGAGCGAGAGTGGATTCTGCATATGCTGTTGCTGCGCCAAAGAAGGCAACAACCCACATCCAGAATACGGCGCCAGGGCCACCAAAGCCGATAGCCGCAGCAACACCGGCAATGTTACCTGTACCTACACGGCCAGATAGCGAAACGGCAAGCGCCTGAAATGATGAGATCCCCTTGGTTGAACTTTTGCCCGAAAGTAGCAAGCGCCACATCTCAAAGAAATGACGAATCTGCACAAAGCGTGTCATGATCGAATAGAACAAACCCGCCCCAAGACACAGGTAGATCAGTACTGGGCTCCAGATAATTCCATTCAGAAAATCAACTAATGACTGCATGAGTATTTTCCCTGTTAGTTGTGTTTGTGGTTATTTTTCAAACAATACATTACCCTTTTTGTAATGCAATTGTTAACTTTTTTGTCTATAAATCGTTTATAGCGTGATGGTGGGCACAGAATGGCTTGATGTTGTTAAAATTTGGTTCTAGTTGATTATTGTGCGCAATTAGATGGGGAATTAATTGGTTTGATTAAATATGCAGCACGTTGTCATTTTAATGTGCTGCATATTCGATGAGTTAAAAATGCTAACTACTATGCAGTATGTGGAATAAAGGTCTGTTTGATTTTTGTGCGATTATTTACGCGTAACGAAGTAAGTTGAGCTCTGAGTTCTCCATGATTTTGGCTTTTTCACCTGTCATGATATTGGCTAATAAGTGCCCTGAACCACATGCCATTGTCCACCCTAACGTCCCATGCCCGGTATTAGTAAAGAGGTTGTCGTATGGCGTTGCACCTATGATTGGTGTGCCATCTGGCGTCATTGGGCGAAATCCTGTCCAGAATTCTGCTTGGCTGAAATCACCGCCGCTAGGGAACAAATCGCGAACCACCATCTCAATCGTGTTTTTGCGCTTTTGTGGCAAGGATGGGTCGAAACCTGCAAGTTCAGCGGTGCCAGCCACTCGTATGCGGTCATCAAATCGAGTCATAGCGACTTTGTAAGTCTCATCCATGACAGTAGAGCGCGGTGCGTATTCTTCATTTTCTATCGGTAGCGTCAGTGAATATCCTTTAACCGGATACACTGGAATATCAATATCGAGCTGCTTTAAAAGCGCAGTGGAAAAGCTACCAGAAGCAACGACAAATTGGTCTGCCTTAAACAAACCATGGTTCGTTTGGACACCTATGATCTTTTTGCCTACAGTAACCCAATTACTCACTTCGGTATTGAATTTAAACGTGACACCATGCGCTTTCGCAAGTTCTGTCAGCTGTTGGCAAAACTGAAAGCAGTCACCTGTTTCATCATCAGGCAAATACAACCCGCCTACGATTTTATCTTTAACCAGCGCTAAACCGGGTTCTTGTCGAAGGCACTGTTCAACGTCCATCAACTCAAATCGAGTACCACTTTGCTCAAGCAGCTTGAGGTCTTTTTCGATTGCGGTTAACTGTTGAGTTGTGCGGAACACTTGCAAGGTACCAAACTGGCGTCCTTGGTATTCAATCGCGTGCTCATTACGTAATTGTTCTAAGCAAGCTCGGCTGTGGTTGGCGATAGACAGCATGCGAGCTTTGTTGATTTGATAGCGAGGCAAGGTGCAGTTCGCAACCATCTTGCTTGCCCAACTGATCATGTCTGTGCTGAGCGACGGCTTTATTTTTAGTGGAGCGTGTTCTTCCATCAGCCATTTGATCGCCTTGAGCGGGATACCCGGAGCCGCCCATGGGGATGAGTAGCCATAAGAAATTTGCCCTGCATTGGCAAAGCTTGTTTCCATCGCGCTGCTTGGTTGGCGATCGATGACCGTGACTTGATAGCCTGCTTGAGATAAATACCAAGCAGAGGTTAAACCGATAACACCGCTGCCTAATACGATGACTTCCATTGAGGTACTCCACACATTTATCAGTAGCGGCTAGTTTCTTTTCTTTACCTTTTATTAACAATCGATATAAATTACATACAGCGTTTAGAAAAACTATAGGCTTAGTGATGAGAAGTAACGTGATAAGTGGTTTATGGTTGTTTAACCAAGTGGCGGCACATGCCAGTTTTACGGGGGCTGCTAAGCAACTACACCTTACGACAGGAGCTGTAAGCCAACAAATAATCCACTTAGAAGAGTCGTTAGGTTTTACTCTTTTTGAACGCCACTCTCGAGGGATCCGCCTCACCGAAAAGGGAATACAACTGCAACAAGCCACGCAGTTGCATTTCTCTGAGTTAGGCAAGTTGCTTGATGATCTGAGAGTAGAAAAGCATATCAATGAGGTTCGCTTGAAGCTCACTCCCTCATTCGCCTTTAAGTGGCTAGTGCCTAAACTCGAAAGCTTTCAACTAGAGAACCCAGAAATTCAAGTGCAGATCTTTGCGGAAGGAGCGCTAGTCAACAGCGATTTGAAAGACTATGACGTCGCCATTGACTACGGTCTTCACCCTTATCGAGACCATGATGCCGAGTTGATTCTCGATGAAAAATTGCTGCCAGTGATGAGCCCTAAATACCTTGAGGATCATCGGTGGCTAAAAACTCCTTTTGGTGATCAAACATCGTCGATGTCTGCGAATCAATGGCAAGCGGCTACGTTGTTGCACGACGCGATGCCGTGGGAAAAAGCGACACGTGACTATGAGTGGTTGTATTGGGCTTCGGCAATGGGATTGGATTTTAAAACCGATGTCGGTCACTTTTTCAATCGAACAGACATGGCGATGTCTGCGGCGGAAGCTGGAGTCGGGATCGCGATGGCGCGCATGGCGTTGATTGAGGATGAATTGACGACGAAACGTTTGGTTTCTCCATTCGCCCCAATTCCTGCCAATGCTGGGTATTACTTGATCATGAATACAAGAAGCCAGTCAACTGAGCGGTTTAGAGAGTGGATTTTGAAGCAGATTGAGTCACGACGATGATTTAAGTGTTTAAGAAATAATAAAAATAAATTTCTTAATTACATATTATCTTGAGCCACTTCCCACAAATTATCTTCACTTTATTAACTTCTCTCTCTTACTCATCTTTTTCCATATCATCCTAGAAAATAACTAATGGATAGAGAAAGGCTATGGCTAAAAAAAACTCGCTTATATTGGTCCTAGCTCTATTTTCGGTAGGAGCAAGTGCAATGTTTTGGCCGTTTAAAAAATACGATGTGGAAATGTCACCAGAAGTACGTGGTGTTATTAAGCTTGATGGTAAACCACAAGTTGGGCTAACGGTTCATCGAGAACTTTTTTATGAAGGATATAAAAAAGGAAAAACGCTAAAGGATGAAGCCCAAACCAATGAACTAGGTGAGTTTTTCTTTCCTGGCGTTACTGTTCGGTCACGAGCTCCCGGAGACATATTTGGCGGGAGTTTGAAGGTGTATCAATATGTCTGCGTTGATTGCGAGTCTGAAAAGAAAGAAGTCTGGGGGGCGTGGGTGCCAACAGAAGGCGCAGACTCATTGAGATGGATGCTGATGAATATTGACTGTGAGTTATCGAACAACAAGCAAATCCACGAAGTTGATATTTCACCAGAAAGCACAAGGCGAACTCCTGTTCATTCTGTATGTGATTGGAATAGCGAGAGAATAAATACATACGAATATGACGAAACTACTGATACCCACGTATTGAAAAAATAAAGAGTAAGGAAAAACAACTAATGAGCACTATTTCTCCATTTATGGCGAGTGAACTATGTAATATTGCATACGAAGTGAAGCACAATCTTGAACGTGTGAAACTGCCAGCTGTTGTTGATAATCACTTTGGTTTTTCAAAAGTAGCGGTAGGTACAAGTGGTGGTTTTTTCTTTCGTCCTGAAACAGGGTTTGCTCTGCTAGGAAAGGGAAAAAGTGAGCGTTATAAAAATGACCTTGTCTTAGCTTTTAGAGGTACAGCAGGATTAGCTGATGGGATTACCGACTTAACGTGTAGCGGGAAAGGAACAGATACCGGAGAGACCGTCCATTCGGGATTCCAAACTACGTTCTATTCTATGAGAAAAGGTTTAACTCGTTTTCTTCGTGATAATCCGGTAACCGCTAACGGTACTATACATTGTGTTGGACACAGTTTAGGTGGTGCATTAGCGACTCTGGTTGCTAATTGGATTTCTGCTTCTCCAGAGTTTAAAGGCAGAGTTAACTTATATACTTTTGGCTCACCAAGAGTCGGAATGAAATCTTTTTCGATCAACTCATCATCTCGAATATCGACTCACTTCCGTTGTGTCAATGGTGCGGACCCCGTAACAAAAGCGCCAGTATGGCCTTTTTATCATGTGCCTTATGATGGTTCGGAGTACATATTGAATCGTGCTCAAGGTCTTTTTCCTAGCGCACATTTTATGGCGGAGTACAGTTCTTATACACAGACTGCAACCTGGGATAGCCTTGGCTTTCAAAAGGCAAGCTCCACTTTTAAACGCGTAGTTTTAAACTATGAGAATCGACTTCAAGCCACACCTTCTGCTGATTGGGCAGATAAGATCTCGGCAGCGCTCCTTACGTTGTTAGTTGATGGTGGGGCTGCGGCGTCAGTCTTTGCCCTGCAAAATGTAGGTTCTGCTATTGCTACTATATATGACGCGATTGCTCGTTCAATCGTCAAAATTTCAGAACTCTCTAGCGAATTTTCTGAACGCGTAAAAGGTTTACTTGGCCACATGTTGGTATTTGCGGGGAAAGGTGCAAATATCGCGATCAAATTTACTTATTCCTTTATTCGTTGGGTGTTTGAATTGGTGCTAAGTAAGTTGAATCAGGCTGTTAAAGCCGCCCTCAAAACGACCTTCTGATTTTGATTAATCCTCCTTTGCTTAGGTGTGGTTTATTCTTAAATACGAAAAGTTTCCTACTTGGTTAGCGAAGCTAGTGGCGAGCAAATAGATAAAGTGCTTGGTGAGTCAGATAGAAAACAGCGGTGTTTTATTTTGGATTACTGTCGTTGATAAACCGATTGACCTCTGCTGATTGTTTCTTCCACGTTTAGGTCTTTTAGCGCCTTAGGTTCAATCTTCATCGGGTTGTTATCGAGGATGATTAAATCCGCATTCTTACCTACTTCGATAGAACCTTTATACGACTCCTCAAAGTGTTGGTAAGCTGGCCAAATGGTCATGGCTTGCAGCGCGGTGTAGGTGTCAACGCGCTGATCTGCACCCAGTACTTTATCAGTTCTGGTGGTGCGATTGACGGTCGCATCCAATACTCGGAATGAACTTGGCAGCGCAACAGGTGCGTCATGGTGAGTACTGAACTTTAACCCTGCCTTTCTCACCGCTTGAGTTGGTGAAATGAAATCGGCACGAGGATGGCCGAGCACCGAGTCCACATGCCAGTCACCCCAATAAAAAGTATGCATTGGGAATAGAGAAGGGAAGATGCCTTGCGCCGCTAAGCGATCCACTTGGTCTTGGCGCATGGTTTGGCCGTGAATGAGTACAGGTCGGCGGTCTTGTTTTCCTAGCTTTTCATTTGCTTTGGTCACTGCGTTGATAAATTGCTCGATCGCAGCGTCACCATTGGCATGCGTCAGCACTTGCCATTCATTTTTAAAGGCCGTTTCTACGTAATCGTAAGCTTGTTGATCTTCAAAGGTTGGGTAGCCAGCGTAGTCTTTATCTTGTCCATGTGGCGGGTGGAAGTAAGGCTGACTTAGCCATGCCGTTTTACCTTGTGGAGAGCCATCAAAGTTCAGCTTTACGCCACCGATACGGAAATGGTTTGTGTGCTCTGGCGTGTTGTATTCCGAGTCCATAAAATCACTGCTCGATACCATATCGGCGTACGCAACCAAGTCGATCATCAGCTTGTCGTTTTTCGACGCGCGTTTCATCGCTTCATAACCTTCTGATGTTGCTCGTCCTTCTTGAGCCGTGGTATAGCCATATTTCGCGTACAAACCTTGCGAGGCTTCTAACATGCGATCTTGAAGTTCAGAATCAATCAACTTATTGAGGTTGAACAGCATTGCAAAGTGCGCGTTTTCTTCTAGGACACCATTTGGTTCTTGGCTGTTTTCCATTCGGCGGATAATGCCACCTTTTGGATCTTCCGATTCTGATGTGATGCCTGCTAGCTCTAAGGCTTTACTGTTTGCGACACTCAAATGCCCCGAAGTGTGAATGATCAATACAGGCTTATCTGTGCTGACTTTATCGAGATCCGCTTTGGTAGGGTAGTAATCCAGTTGGGCGTCGTCGTAACCAAAACCTAAAATCCATCCGGTTTTCTCAATGAATAGGCGTTGCGTATTATTGTTCTCGGCATTTTTCAGAGTTTCGATGATTTTCGCAACGGTATCGGCTTCGCCATCAGGAGATGGCAGCACGTTTGCGACCATGGCTTGCAGACCAACACCATACACATGACTGTGCGGATCAACAAAGCCAGGCAACATAGTTTTGCCTTTTAAGTCGACCAACTGTGTTTTACCGAACTTGTGTTCCATCGCTCCATCTTTGCTGCCGACATAAATGATTTTCTCGCCTAATGTCGCGACGGCTTCGGCGTACTCTGGCTTATCGTCTGCCATGGTTAGGATGTCGCCACCATAATAAATTTTGTCTGCGGCGGTTACTTTGAGTGGCTCGGCGACGGCTTCTACTTCTTTCGCTTCTTCAGAAAAACACCCCGTTAAAGCAAGCCCAGATAGGGCAATGGGGATCCAGTTTTTGTTCATCGGTCATCTCCATACAGAGTAAGTTTTTTGCCTATTGCTCCCATCTCAATGAGTTTGAGAACTCAATAGGTCAAATTCACTTTAGTTCATATTGAAGGAGGATTATCAACAAGATTAAAGACTTTCAATCAAGCGCAAGTTATACCTATCGATGAATATCAAAAATGTTACCTTTTCCCATTTCATAAACGTTTCTGGGCTTGGGCAATGTGACCCATAACGACGTTCTGTGGTTAAAAAGTCGGCATGATAAGTCCACGATTTATCTCGATGACGCTCAAGGAAGAACATGAAAGACGAAACGCTATCCATCCATTTTGGTTACGAAACTGACCCTACCACTAAATCTGTCGCGACACCGATTTATCAAACGGTCGCGTACGAGTTTGATAACGCGCAGCACGGCGCTGATCTGTTTAACTTGGAAGTGCCGGGTAATATCTACACTCGCATCATGAATCCGACTAACGATGTTCTGGAAAAACGCATGGCAGCGTTAGAAGGCGGCATTGCTGGATTGGTCGTGAGTGCGGGGAGTGCAGCGATTAACTATGCGATTCTGACCTTAGCGCAAGCGGGCGATAACATCGTCTCTACGCCGCAACTTTATGGCGGTACTTACACCTTGTTTGCGCACATGTTGCCAAATCAGGGGATTCAGGTGAAGTTTGCCAAAGATGACAAGCCAGAAAGTTTGGCCGAGTTAATTGATGAAAATACCAAAGCGGTGTACTGCGAGAGTATTGGTAACCCTGCGGGTAATATCATTGATTTAGAACGTGTGGCGGAGCTTGCTCACGCACAAGGTGTGCCTGTGATTGTGGATAACACCGTCGCGACGCCAGTGCTGTGCAAACCCATCGAGTTCGGTGCGGATATCGTAGTTCACTCTCTCACTAAATACGTTGGTGGGCATGGCACCACATTGGGTGGCGTGATTGTGGATTCCGGTAAATTCCCTTGGGCGCAGCACAAAGGCCGCTTTCCCGTTTTCAACCAACCAGAACCTTCTTACCACGGCGTGGTGTATACCGAAGCGTTTGGTGAGGCAGCATTTATCGGGCGCGCGCGTACCGTACCATTGCGTAATACCGGTTCGGCATTATCACCGATGAATGCATTTATGCTTATGCAAGGGCTAGAAACGTTACCGCTGCGTATGGAACGCCATACTGAGAATGCACTCAAAGTGGCTGAATTCTTGGAACAGCATGACAAAGTCAGTTGGGTGAGTTATGCCGGCTTGCCGAGTTCAGCACACTTCAACCTCGCTGAAAAATACATGAAAGGTAAGCCTTCTGCGATTTTGTCGTTTGGTTTAAAAGACGGTTATGAAGCCGGAGTGCGCTTTTATGACGCTCTGAAAATCTTTAAGCGTTTGGTGAACATTGGCGATGCAAAATCATTGGCTTGTCATCCAGCATCGACGACTCATCGTCAGTTGAGCGAAGCAGAACAAAAACAAGCTGGTGTGTCACCAGAGATGATTCGTTTATCTGTAGGTATTGAGCATATTGACGATATCCTAGCCGATTTAGAACAGGCACTAAACGCGTAAAACGATTCTTTTTTAGCTTTTGGTTACCCATAGGCCAGCCTTTAAAAAAGCTGGCCAGTTTTTGTTTTATTGTTTAAATATCAAAGGTTTTAGTGTTTTTGGGTTGTGGTATTCCAAAAGCTCATGGTGGGTGAAATTTATTCCCTTGTCGCATTTGGGGTTGTTCCTGATGATGTGTGCAAATCTTACACATTGGAAGGGACTCAAATGTCTTACGTATTTCACCGTCATTGCCATGCCACGCTGCCAATCATCGATAAAGGTGAAGGTGTTTATCTATTCGATAAACAAGGAAAACAGTACCTCGATGCTTGTGGCGGCGCTGCGGTATCAAACCTTGGCCACAGTCATCAAGCCGTTAAAAAAGCCATGTTGGAACAGCTCGAGCGAGTGCCGTTTGCTCATACTGGATTTTTTACTAGTGACAGCAGTGAGCGACTAGCGGAATTGATTTGTCAGCATATGCCTGAGCAGTTCAACCATGTGTATTTAGTCAGTGGCGGATCAGAAGCGGTGGAGTCGGCACTAAAAATGGCGCGGCAGTATTTTGTGGAATCAGGTAAGCCAGAGAAGAAGCAATTCATTGCGCGTCAGCAAAGTTATCACGGCAATACGTTGGGAGCTCTGGCGGTCGGTGGTAATGAATGGCGACGTGAACCGTTCAAACCTATCTTGCATCCGAGTCATCACATTGCCCCTTGCTATGCTTATCGTTATCAGCAGAGTCATGAGTCGGAATTGGGTTACTCATTGCGAGCGGCGAATGAACTAGAGGCAAAAATTCTTGAGTTGGGGGCTGACAATGTCATGGCTTTTGTCGCCGAGCCTATTGTGGGAGCCACCGCTGGAGCTGTGCCTGCAACGCAAGGTTATTTCAAGCGTATTCGCGAAATATGCGACCAATACGATGTGTTATTGATCTTGGATGAAGTCATGTGTGGCGTTGGACGCAGTGGCAGTTTTTTTGCGTTTGAGCAGGAAGAGGCAGAACCCGATCTGGTGTGTATGGCTAAAGGGCTTGGTGCGGGTTATCAACCTATTGGTGCGGTGGTTGCGAATGATCGAGTCTACCAAGCTATTGCCGATGGAAGCGGTTTTTTCCAACATGGTCATACTTTTATGGCGCACCCTGTGGCGTGCGCTGCTGCCGTGGCAACCATTCAAACCATCTTCCAAGATGATTTATTAACGGCGGTTAATCGGCAAAGTGCTTTGCTGCGTAATGAGCTTACTTCTGTATTGGCCCATTTACCGTACATTGGCGACATTCGTGGTAAAGGCTTGTTTTTTGGCATTGAGCTGGTGGCGGATAAAGAAAGCAAGTCGCCTCTGAGTAAAGCCACATTGGCAGACAAACGCATCAAACAGCGAGCAATGGAAAATGGCTTAATGTGCTACCCAATGGGCGGAACGATTGATGGCGTTAATGGGCACCATATTTTGCTCGCACCGCCATTCATTATTCAGTCTCATCATATTGATGAACTAGTCGGTAAACTCTCACTGACGTTAAAAGAGGTGGCGGAGACATGGAAGTAGCAAACCAATATTTGCGAGAACCTATCGCCATTATCGTGGCCCCAAACGGTGCTAGAAAAACTAAGCACGATCACGCCAACTTACCCATGACAAAAGACGAACTGGTTGAAGAGGCTATCGCTTGTCAAACGGCAGGAGCTGCCATGATCCATTTGCATGCTAGAGACGCCAACGGACGTCATTCATTAGACATCGACGACAACATGGCAATTTACCATGCCGTGAAAGAAGCGGTGGGAGAAACCATGATGGTTCAGCTCACTACAGAGGCGGTGGGTTTATATTCTCCGCCACAACAGCGGGCGTTAGTTAAAGCTGTGAAACCTGAAGCGGCTTCTTTCGCATTGAGGGAGTTAATCCCCGATCGCGCAAGTGAGAAAGAAAGGCATGCCTTTTTCCATTGGTTGGCAGAGAACAGCATCGTGAGCCAAATTATTCTCTACGATACAACCGACATTGAACGTTATTTCCAACTACGCGATGCGGGCGTGTTACCTAAAACGCATCAGCATGCATTAGTGGTGTTAGGGCGTTATCACCAAACTCAACAGTCTTCGCCATGGGATTTACGAGGTTTGAATTTAGCGCGTTTTGACGAGGAAGAAATTCGATGTGCCATTTGTGCTTTTGGTGCGCGAGAGCAAGACTGTTTAGCGAGTGCGATGTTACTTGGATTCGATGTGAGAGTGGGGTTTGAGAATAACCACTTCGATGTGGCAGGCGAATTAGCAATCAGTAACGCGGCTCAGGTGGAAGCTCTACGCGATGTGGCGCATTGCTTCGCGATTCCTTTACACAGTGCGCAAAGTTTGCGTTCAGTTTTAAAGTGAATCTGTTTGAAGCAAAGAAAATAAAGAAGAACGGAAAGCAAGCTTTTTGGTATTTGTCGTTAGTTTTCGGTTTGCACTGCAGGTTGGCGTGCTGGGTGTTTGATAAACACCGCCACAATGGCTGCAATTGCCAGCGCGAAACAGTAGTAAGAGTTGGCAACCACTTCTAATGGAGAAAGGTTAAATACTGAGCCTAGCAACAATACTTGCGCGCCGTAAGGCAAAATGCCTTGTACCACGCACGAGAAAATATCCAACAAGCTTGCTGAGCGACGAGGAGAGACATTGTTCTCTTCCGCCAACTGACGCGCTACGCTACCTGATACGATGATAGCGACCGTATTGTTTGCCGTGCAACCATTCACCATAGAAACCAAGCCCGCGATACCTAGCTCACTTGCGCGGCTGTTCGCGTGTTTTGAATGGCTAGAGCCAAACGCGTGGATCATGCTGCTCACTAAGTTGGTTAGGAAAGCAAGACCGCCTTGACGACGCATCAATTCACTCAGACCACCAATCAGCATCGATAGTAGGAAGATTTCCTGCATGTTGCCAAAACCGCTGTACACGTCTTGCGCTAGGTTCGTTAGACCGTAGTCGTCAATCGAAACCAAGCTTACGCCACCCGCCAGTAAAATACCGATAGTCAGCACAACAAATACGTTAAGCCCTGAAACCGCCAAAATCAAAATGGTGACGTACGGTAGCACTTTTAACCATTCAATTGGGCCAGTCTCTGGCACTTGAGTCGCAGTGCTGTTGAACGCAAAAATACCCATAGCAACCAGTGCTGCTGGCAGTGCAATGCGGATGTTCTCTTTGAACTTGTCCTTCATTTCACAGCCCTGAGAGCGTGTTGCCGCGATGGTGGTGTCAGAGATGATAGAAAGGTTATCACCAAACATCGCGCCGCTGAGCACAACACCAGCGGTTAATGGCAAGCTCATGCCTGCAGATTGAGCAATGCCCAAAGCCACAGGTGCAACGGCAGCGATGGTGCCCATCGAAGTGCCCATCGCTGTCGCAATGAAGGCTGAGATCATGAAAATACCAGGCAGAATCATGCTGGTCGGAATGGCAGATAGACCTAAGTTTACGGTAGCATCGACACCGCCAGAAGCCTTTGCAACGGCAGCAAACGCACCTGCTAACAAGTAGATCATGCACATTGCGATGATGTCTTGATGACCAACACCACGCATAAAATGTTCGATAGAGCGGTTAAGTTTCTCTTTGCTGAGAAGAAACGCAATGATGATGGCTGGTAATACCGCGATGGGTGCTGGCAGCTGGTAGAAGGCAAATTCAACGCCTTGCAAAGATAAGTACGTGCCTACGCCAATAAATAGCGCAAGGAATACGATCAATGGGATCAGTGCGACCGCAGACGGTGCAACTGTTTTAGTAGTTTGTTGGGAACCGGACATGTAAACGACAAAGATAATAATAAGAGAAGTGAGCAGACTAATCTCACCGACTTTTATTGTCAACGTCTAGACGTCTAAATGGCTGCGTAATTTTTGTATTTGGATGAAAGAAAAAAGCTCATGGCATCTATCTTACTGATACCAAGAGCCTTTATTGAAAGTGCATTTATAGCGACGATTTTGTTTTTTTTCGCTTGAGTAAGCCTAGGAGCATCAATGCGAACACAACTGCGGCGCTCGCCCAGATTGCGTATTTGTAGTGGCTATATAAATGGCTGAGTGCGCTGAGGTGCTCAAAAGCAAAATGCGTAAGTAAACTGAACACCAAAACCCAAATGGTGGCAGCGAGTGCGTTGCCGAGTAAAAACTCTCTGCGTGGCATTTTTGCTATCCCACACGCCAGAGGCATAAATTGCTTCATCCCCTCAATAAATCGGCTGACCACCAAACAAGCAGGGCCATATTTTTGAATGGTGATTTGGAGTTTCTGCATTTTAGGGCCAGAGATGTAACCTTTTTTATCTAGCCATCCTTCAAAGTAGTAGCCAAGTAAGTAGCCACAAGTATTGCCTAAAAAGCAGCTGAGCCAAGATATAACCATAACCATACTCAGATTCATGACTTGCTCTGAGGCCAGAATTGACGCTGCGATCATCAAAGATTGCCCAGGCATGGGAATGCCAATACCTTCAAAAAAGATGCTGACAATAAGCGCAAGGTAGCCGTACTGCTCCAGCAGAGGCTTCATGGATATGAGTAAAGCGTTAATGTGTTCCAAATGCTTTCCTCTAATAAAGTCGGAAGGAAATTGGAGTGATACTCCTGTTGTTTTCTCTGGTCAATTCGTGTTTCTCATTCCCGAGAAAAACTGACACACCTCTGATAATTGTGTTTACCTGATGCGCTGTTGCGCTGGATTCCGCTCGCCGTTTGATTCACGACGGCGAGCGGTCATTACCATGGCTTGGGTCTCAGGCTACTCTTTTGGTGTTGTGAACGCACCGTACAAATCGAGGCGTCGATGGCGCAAGTTCGTTACCGAGCCTTCGGTGTTGAGCTGTTTCAGCTTGGTTAAGTCAACATCGGCAAAGATGATCATTTCCGTATTCGCACTGGCTTCCGTCAATGTGGCGTCGTGGGGGAAATAAATGTCTGAAGGTGAGAACACCGCTGATTGAGCATATTGAATGTCCACGTTATCCACGCGCGGTAAGTTGCCGACACTGCCGCCAATCGCAACATAACACTCGTTTTCGATCGCGCGAGATTGAGAACAGATCCGCACACGTTGATAGCCGTTTTTGGTATCAGTCCAGAATGGCACAAAGATAATTTGCGCACCTTGTTCGGCGAGCATACGACCCAACTCAGGGAACTCGCTGTCGTAACAAATCAGAATGCCTACCTTACCAGCATCGGTTTCGAACACTTGTACATTATCACCGCCATCAATTACCCAGTCTTTTTGTTCGTGTGGCGTGATGTGGATTTTGTACTGAGCGTTAATTTCCCCATCGCGTTGCAGTAAGTACGCAACGTTGTAGAGCTTGCCATCTTCGATAAGCGGCATACTGCCAGCAATGATGTTGATGTTGTAAGTGACCGCCATTTGCGAGAAACGGTTTTTGATCTCTTCTGTAAAGCTAGCAAGAAAGCGAATAGCTTCAACCGAGTTTTGATCGTTTTGCAATCCCATCAACGGAGCATTGAAGAACTCAGGAAACAAAGCAAAGTCGGCTTTGTAGTTGGCCAGAGAGGAGATAAAAAACTCGGCTTGATCGAGCAAGTCTTCCAAATCGTTCATCGCGCGCATTTGCCATTGCACCACGCCAATGCGAATCAAGGTTTTCTCGATGTCGTGAACGGATTGAATGTCTTCCTCGTAGAAAAAATTATCCCACTCTAGCAACGTGGCGTAGCCTTTTGAGGCGTTATCTTCTGGCAAATAGCCACGCATTATGCGTTTAACATCAAAGTCATTCGCAAGCTGGAATGAGAGGATCGGGTCGTGCAATTCGCGGCGTTTTACTTTGTCGATGTACTCTGCAACGCTCAGTTCATCCGCGTATTGGTGGTAATTCGGAATGCGGCCACCGGCTAGTATTGCTTTAAAGTTTTTGCTGCGGCACAACTCTTTGCGCGCGTCGTAAAGACGTCGGCCCAAGCGAAGCCCACGGTAATCAGGGTGAACAAACACATCTAGGCCATACATGGCATCGCCTGTCACTTGGTTCTGAATGACGTTATTTTCGGTGATGATGTCAGTGTACAGGTGAGGAAGTGAAAATCGGTTGTAGTCCACTTTGATCGTCAGCGCAGCGCCGACAATTTTGCCGTTATCCTCAATACAGATTTGTCCATCGGGAAACTGATGAATGAGATCCATGATGGTCAGGCGTGGCCATGATCCGCCCACATCAGGAAAAACGAGGTCCATTAATTCCGCTAACTCTGGGTAATCGGTCGGCTCAATGGTACGTAAAGAGAGTCTTGGCGTGTTGCTGTCCATATCCTACTATCCATTTATCCTTTTCAAATAGTATGGATGAGAATGCCATAAATTTAACCATACTTACATTTGAGGCGCGGTAGGTGATAGGCTCTGCACAATCTTCATATTTATACTGGTTTCATATCGGTAGCTTTAGGTATGATGGGTAAGTT
This sequence comes from Vibrio sp. VP6, assembly GCF_028823755.1. Classification (NCBI taxonomy): domain Bacteria; kingdom Pseudomonadati; phylum Pseudomonadota; class Gammaproteobacteria; order Vibrionales; family Vibrionaceae; genus Vibrio; species Vibrio sp. VP6. The sequence continues at coordinate 100,064 of NZ_JAPEID010000007.1, read as the reverse complement.
TGTCTTTTAACCAGTCATGAAAAAGTGCCACTTTTCTTGACGTTAACCGGAAGTTTGGGATCACCACATAATAGCCATAGCCGCTGTGAAGCTTTAGATTCCCAATATGTTGGATGTCACCACGCAAAATAGAAAATTGCGCCATAAAATCGGGCAGCAAAGCCAAGCCCTTCTCCATTCTCACGGCTTCACACGCCAAATAAAAATGCTCAAACCCGACGGAGTGATAGGTGATTGGGCACTCTAAACCGTTCTCCTGTTTGAACTGCTCCCACAGTTGCGGGCGAGTCGTTTGCGGAATAAATGGGTAATGGCTGATGGCTTGGTTGTCTGACAGCTCTGGTAGGTTGGTGTTGCCAATCAGCAACAAGGTTTCCTCACATAAGAGCTGGCTATATTCATAATGAGTCGAAAGAGGCAAACACCGCACATGCAGATCACTTTCGCCATGAATGTTTTTAACTGCGCCATCTCCGGTAAGAATTTTCACGCGAATATTTGGATGGCGCTGGTGGAAATCATCGATATTTGGCACCAGCCAAAGACTGGCAAACGAGGGTGTGACATCGACAACCAACAGCTCTTGATCGGTATTGGTCTGAATTAGGCTGGCGGTTGCCTGCTGAATGAGCTCCAGAGCTTCTGTTATTTGGGGTAAATAGCGCTTTCCTTCCTCTGTTAGCTCCACGCCGTTTAACCCTCGATGAATGAGAGGAAGCCCAACGAGTTGCTCTAAAGATGCCATCTGTTTACTGACCGCTCCTTGTGTTACGCACAGGTCATCGGCGGCTTTAGAAAAGCTGAGATAGTTAGCCACAGCAACAAAAGTCCTCAACGCACGAATGGAAGGGTACTCACTGCCTTTTATCATTCTTTCAATTCCATTGAATTTGCTTAGGCACAGAGTAGAGGATTTGTGCTTTTAAGCAAAGCAAGGCACGACGGATGTGTGATTGGCTTCCTTTCTAATAAACACGCAACGCGATATTTCAATGACTGCTTAATGGCTCAATAATATTCACGCTGTGTATTTTTATTTTGAAAAAACTACAAATTAGCGAGAAGCTTTTTCATTAGTTATATTTATCCTAAATTTATATTGTTTGTGTAAAGTAAATAAATGGCCTGTATTTTGTTTTTTGTACGAATGTTTTTAGCTAATTGTCAGAATCTTATTAAATAAAATGGTTTTTCATTAATTTAATATTGGCATTGCTTTTGCTATTTATGATTGGAACTTTCGATAATCAGTTAATTTAGGAGAACGAAATGAAAAGCAATGTTGTTACTCTGGTTGGTCTATTTTCTCTAGCAACGTTTAGTACTTTATCTTACGCAGCGGACTCCAAAGATCATGGCGTTTATGTAGGTGCGAACTACGGTTATTTAAAAGTTGATGGACAAGATGATTTCGATGACGACAGCGATGCAATGCAAGCATTGGTGGGGTATCGCTTTAACCGTTACTTAGCGTTGGAAGGTGGCTACATTGATTTTGGTAGTTATGGTAACAACTTGGCTAATGCAGAGACGGATGGTTATACCGCAGCATTGAAAGTGACGGCTCCAATCACCGATAGAGTGGATGTGTACGCGAAAGGTGGCCAAATGTGGTATTCGACAGATTATAACGTTGCTGGATTCCATGGAAACAAAGATGACGAAGGTGTATTTGCTGGTGCCGGTGTAGGTTTTAAAGTAACGGATAACTTTTTAGTTAACGCAGAATACACTTGGTACGATGTGGAACTGAATGCAGAAAATGTATTTGATGGTGCGAATACAAATACAGACTTTAAACAAGCATCTTTAGGTGTGGAATATAGATTCTAATATTGCTAATAATTCTAATTCATAATAAAAATGCGAAGCTTGAATAGCTTCGCATTTTTTGTTGTGTTATATGAACCAGACCTGAAATTCTTAGTAAGGAGAAAATTGAAGAGACTATTTTACTCACTCAATCTGTTGCTAATGAAGCAAGAGCTCCACCTAAACTATGACCTACGCAGTGTATTACCTTTGGTGCTTTTATGTTCTTTTTCGAATAACCAGCGATGCATGCTGCAAGTTGTGGCTTTATTGTATTGAAGAGATTTACAAAACCAGCATGTACTCTGTAACCGGATGAAGTATCTGATATCCCAAAAGCTTAGAAAACTTTAAATTGAAAAGCATATAGTAAGTACACACTTTCTATCTTTTAATGAGTACTTTTGAATTCTCATGTGTGGTTGGTGTTGTACTTATGAGCGTATAGTCTGCTACTTAATACTCAACGAGTTTTTATCAGCATAGGTTGTAAAGTTATGCAGTAATGCTTGTGATAAGTCATCAGGTAGTATGAGTGCCTGAGAAAAGAAGGCAATATGATTGTTGATACAAAAAAGGCCACCCGAAGGTGGCCTTTTCCAAACGTTTGGTGGAGCTGGCGGGAGTTGAACCCGCGTCCGAAAACCGTTCATCATTGGTACTACATGCTTAGTCGATCTTTAAATTCACCATCCACCTGCGAACCGACACGCTAATGAATGACTATCCTGAATTATAATTCGCCGTTCATCTCTCAGGCGGGAGAATCCGGGCTAGCGCGTTTGGGTTTGATCTCTCGTTATTCCCCGTCTTACGTGCGGAAGCTAGGGCGAGAGAGCTCTGAGCAGGGTATTAAGCTGCTAGTGCGTAGTTTTCGTCGTTTGCGACTATTTTTTTGCGGTTTGTTAACGAGGCCTACCGCACCTCGGCATGCACCTCAGACTTCTGAATTCCCGTCGAATCCTAAATCAGCCCCAAGGTATGATTCGCATAGTAACAGAAAAGACTTAGCTGTCCAGCACTATGCGTTTAAGTGGTTAAGATTAACGCAGTGCGCTCTTCATTACGCGTGCTTTTTCTCTTGCCCAGTCTTTTTCTTTAAGATCTGTACGTTTATCGTGAAGCTTTTTACCTTTTGCTACACCTATTTTTATCTTCACCCAAGAGCGAGACCAGTACAGAGAGAGTGCCGTAAGTGTCATACCTTCACGGTTAATGCGACCGAGTAGGTTGTCAAGTTCACGACGACTCATAAGTAGTTTGCGCACACGAGTAGGGTTCGCCACTACGTGTGTCGATGCCTGATTTAAAGGAGTGATTGTCATGCCACTCACAAAGGCTTCACCGTCACGCATGAATACGTAACTTTCAGAAATATTGGCTTTACCTTGGCGAAGGGCTTTCACTTCCCAACCTTGGAGCTCCAAGCCAGCTTCGATTTCATCTTCAATGAAATACTCGTGGCGAGCTTTTTTGTTCAGCGCGATAGTGTTACTACCCGCTTTTTGTTTTGATTTTTTCTTTGCCATAATGGCGTCATTATACGGGTTGGATATCGGATAGGAAATCCTTTTATTTGCGCAATCGTGGAATAAAAGTAAAATTGTCGCGAGCTTTAAATCTGTACATGTATCGATAGGAGTATGTATGAAGCAAGTCAGCCGTTCTGCGTTGGTGTCTTTTAGTGCAGAACAGATGTTTAATCTGGTCAATGATGTTGCTAAATACCCTGAGTTTTTGCCTGGTTGTTCGGGCTCTCGAATTATTGAGTCTTCGGGTAACGGCATGGTCGCTTCTGTCGATGTTGCGAAAGCGGGCATCAGTAAAACGTTCACTACGTCCAATGAGCTTATTCCTGGCCAAGCTATTATGATGAACTTGGTTGATGGTCCGTTTAAAACGCTCCGAGGTGGTTGGATTTTTACTGCGTTGGATGAGCAGGCATGTAAGGTTGAACTTAAGCTTGAGTTTGAGTTTTCGAGCAAAATGATTGAAATGGCGTTCGGCAAGATTTTTAACGAGCTAACTAGCAATATGGTTAATGCATTTACCAAACGCGCGAAACAGGTGTACGAGTGTTATGAGTATTGAGTCAGACATGATTCACGTTGAGGTCGTGTATGCATTGCCTCATGAGCAACGCGTGTTTAACTTAGTTGTGAATAACCACGCGACGGTTGAAGAGATCATTCGTCAGTCGGGTGTCTTGGAATTGTATCCAGAAATTGATTTAGCGAAAAACAAAGTAGGTGTGTTTAGTCGTAATGTAAAACTAGACGCGACCGTACGTGATAAAGACCGCATTGAAATCTATCGCCCTTTATTGGCAGATCCAAAAGAGATTCGTCGTAAGCGAGCAGAGCAAGCAAAAGCGGCTGGGAATGCCGATCCAGTGACAGGTGGCAAGCCAAATGCTCTGCGCAAGTAAGCAGAGTAAGCAATATTTTAGATGATAAAAAACCTCCCAAGTGGGAGGTTTTTTTGCATAAAGGTTTTATGATGCCAATCGATGTAATGACAGGATTGGTTTATTGGATCTGTTCGTAAAACGCGTCACTTTTCGGGAAGTCTCCGCTGATATCGGCCAGCGTTCCTTGGTCATTAAAGTTTACGACAAGATCTTTCTGTACTGGGTCACCGTGGCCTGGCGTGTGATGGTAGATATAATACCAAGTGTTAGGATAGCCATTTTCGATAAGCATTGGCGATCCAAGTACGAAGCGAACCTGTGCTTTAGTCATCCCAAACTTTAATTTATCAACCGCACTTTGTTCTACATAGTTGCCTTGGTTGATATCAATACGATAAACCAGTTTTTCCAATACCGAACATCCTGTCAGCAATGTCATTGCTAATGGTACGGCAACTAACCACTTCTTTAATTGCATAATAATTTCTTAGTAACCTTTAAAATACTGCGCTGATAATAAACAAGCTCGACGCAGATGTAAAAAGCTATGCGTCGCATGGTAGGGAATCTGACAACGAATTTTGAGTTGAGTTGCATTTATTAGCAGATATTAAGGGGTGATAGGGGGCCTAATGGCGTTTTCGTTAGCCGAGTCACTGAAGCGATTAATACGAAAAGAGTCATCAACTGGATTGCCGATGACTCTGTGTCATAGGGTTAGGCGGCGATAAGGAGTTCTTTCGCGTTAGCTAATGTTGAATCAGTGATTTGGCTACCACCGAGTAAACGAGCCAGTTCTGCCACACGTTGTTCTTCATCTAGTGCGCGCATTTGTGTTTCCGTTTGACCACCTTTGGTGTGTTTTGCGACAAACATTTGTTGGTGGCCACAACCGGCTACTTGCGGTAAGTGTGTGACACACATGACTTGAGTCGATTCTCCAAGCTTGCGTAGCATTTTGCCTACTACCGCAGCTGTTGGGCCACTAATACCCACGTCCACCTCATCGAAGATCAAACTTGGCGTATCTACTTTTTGAGCAGTGATCACTTGGATCGCTAGCGAGATTCGGGATAACTCACCACCTGACGCAACTTTCGCAATTGGTTGTAAAGGTTGACCCGGGTTAGTGGAAACCAAGAAGCACACACTGTCCATACCCAGTGGCGACGGATGTGTGTTTTCGTTGTTTACTTCAATGCTGAAGACGGCTTTTTCCATGCTCAGTTCGTGCATGCTTTGCGTGATCAGCTTGTTCAGTTCTTTTGCGTAACGGCTGCGTGATTTATGCAGCTTTTCCGCTTGAGTCAGGAAGCTTTGGTATTTCTGTTCCACTTCTTGAGCCAATTCATCCAGACGTTCATCAGAGCAATCCAATGCTTCGATTTGTGCTAGAAGGTCTTGGTGATGTTGGTATAACTCATCAGGCATAACATGATGCTTACGAGCCATCGACATCACTTTAGAAAAACGCTCTTCGACATAAGCCATACGACCTGGATCAACATCGATGCCATCCAAGTAGCTACGAAGTTCGTTTTTGGTTTCTTCTAGCTGGATCATCGCGTCAGCCAGCATATTTGGTAGCTCGGCTAATTTTTCATCTAATTCCGCTAATTGAATTAGGGAGTGATTGGCCGATTGCAAAATACCAAGCGCATTGACTTCTTCACCTTCGTAAATAAGTTCGAGGGCTTGCTGACAGGTAGCGGCGAGTTCACCGCTATTGGACAGTCGTTTGTGCTCTTGCTCGAGTTCTGCGAATTCTTCTTCACCTAGCGATAGCTCATTCAGTTCTTTGATTTGGTATTCAAGCAACTGTTTTTGCGCCTGATTCTGCTGGCTGTTTTCCTTGAGTTGCTTGAGGTTATTGTCTGCCTGACGCCAATGTTGGTACGCACTGCGTGTACTCTTTAATAGATTTAAGTGTCCGGCATATTGATCCAACATCGCCATTTGGTATTCGCTTTTCATCAGTTGGTGATGCGCGTGTTGTCCATGGATGTTGATTAACAGCTGCCCAAGAGATTTTAATTGTGAAAGTGGTACTGGGCTGCCGTTGATGAAGGCTCTTGAACGGCCTTCTTTAGTTATGATGCGACGCAAGATACATTCAGTGCCATCCAGCAGATCGTTATCTTCTAGCCAACGCGTTGCATGTAGGTTGTTGTCCAGTAAAAAGGCGGCACTGACTTCGGTTTTCTCTTCACCTTGACGTACCATACCTGCATCGGCACGTCCGCCTAGGCACAGACCTAACGCATCAATCGCAATAGATTTACCAGCGCCTGTTTCACCTGTAATGGTGGTCATGCCCTTAGAAAGCTCGAGTTGTAAAGACTTAACAATCGCAAAATTATTAACACTTAGATGAGCCAGCATTTTTATTTACCTGTATAACTGAACAATACTGTATATGAGAACAGTATATACTGTTTCTTTATACAGTAAAGATGAGCAGGAATATTTTTATCTAACAGGTTATTTTTTGTGATGAGGTGGGAAAAATGAGTCGAAGTCTCGACAACGACTCATTGAAATTGAAAGGGTTATGGTCGAGTTGGATTGATCGTCAGTGGCTCTAGTGTCACGACAGCATTAACACTTGCTCCTGGGTGATCGACATACGACGTGTCTTGCATCAACGTGTAGAAAACGTCAACAAGGTCATCATCGTTGGTAAGCACACCATCTGGAATGGCATCGATGATCTTGTTAGTGATTTGTGGGATGACTGCGTATGCCTGAACTTGCGGATCTGGGATGGCTTTCAGAACTTCTTCAGCGACTTGCACCAATAGTTTCGCCAGCTGTTTGTAGTCTGTGCCGTCATCTTGCTCCATCAGAACAATATCTGCAGCGCCCCAGCGGTAGCGAGACCAGTGAATGATGATTTGATTTGGGTAGTAATCTTGGTTGTCGTAATCCAAGTAAGGAAGCTCTACCAGATCAATTGTCGGCTCGTCGCGGCTTGGATTGACACCTGTCACGATGGCGTAAACCTCTGCTTTGCCAGAGATCCACGGTTCTTTGTCATCCGCTAAGCGAATTTTCTTCAGTTGAGTTGTTTGAATCGGAGCGACATCACTTGTCGCTGCGCTTTGTAGCATTGGTGAAGATTGTTTTTGACTCTCTGAATAATAAGGCTGAATTAGAGCTGGCTGACCCAGCTTTTTCATTTCTGCCTGCATCGCCTGTAAGCCTGCTTTGAGCTCTGCAGAGCTGTTGTTATCGACAACTAGAACGGGAACGTCAGGAAGCTGATACACATCAAGTTGATGAATTTGCCCGTAAACGTCAAACGCTTCGATGTATTGCCAGCTTTCATCATCACCGCTTGGTTCAAAGGCAAAGAGTGGTGCAACGTCGCCATTGAGCCATGCTCCTAGCATTTTTTCGTTGGCTAAGCGCACTTCTAGCAATTGATCTGAGAATTCAGTAATGCCTTTCCAGCTACGAATTTGAGCGTCGGCTTCAACGAGCTGTTGGCTAAATTCTGCAGTAGGGTTTTGCTCAATGAAAGAGGAGACAGGAACATTGGTTTGTTGAGCAGTAATATCTCTTCTCAACATAGGCTCAATTGCCGTATAGTTTTCGCTCAGTTGTTGAGCAAGTTCCCGTTTGGTTTGTGTGATGTCGTCCGCACGCGCATTAGATACGTTTGTCACTTTAGTATCTTCAGATTGGCAGCCAATCAGTGCTAATGTACTGAGAACAGACAGAATGATAGTTTTTTTCATAGTATGTCCTTTATTGATTTTATGAAATAGAGTTAATACTCTATTCATGGTGAGAATATCACCCGACATACTCCATTCAATTTGCTTTTCTGGAATAAGTTAAACTTTGCACACAGGATCAAAGTTTATAAATTTCGTTTTAACGGCAGGATATATCGCGTCGCCTTACTTAGTAAGTCTTTACGTGTTATCCCAAAAAAGAAAAAAGCCAGCAGCAATCAGCAACTGGCTTAAATTCGTGTTCATGAAAGCTAGAATAACTTACTAGACCAACCGAGTTTGTTCCTTAATACGTGATAGTAGCTGTAGTCTTTCGGATGGATGAGTTTGAGCACATTTGGGCTTTGATAAATGTGGATCTCATCGCCGGGAGAAACTGGCAGCGATACTTGTCCATCACAACTTACTTCTTGTGTACCGCGATTTTCTGGTGACACAATCAGTTTGATTCTGCGTTTGCCATCAACCACCAACGGTCGGCTAGATAAGGTATGAGGGAACATAGGCACCAGTGAAATGGCATTCAGGCTTGGTGACAGAATAGGGCCACCACCAGAAAGTGAGTATGCTGTCGAGCCTGTTGGTGTGGAGACAATCAACCCATCGGCGCGTAAAGAGAAGGCAAAGCTTTCATCAATGTACACCTCAAACTCAATCATATGTGCGATTTGCCCAGGATGGAGTACGGCTTCGTTTAAAGCGGCGTTATGACTTTTTATTTGACCATGACGATGCACTTCTGCCTCAAGTAAGAAACGCTCTTCTTCAATGTACTCTCCCGCAAGTACGGCTTTGAGTGCCGCTTGGAAATCGTCTGGGTTTAAATCAGTTAAAAAGCCTAGATTGCCACGGTTTACACCAATCACAGGCACGTCAAAACGCGATAAAATTCTCGCTGCACCCAGCATGTTGCCATCACCACCGACAACTATCGCAAGGTCTGCGTTTTTGCCCAACTCAACTAAGCTGGCGAAGTGGTTTTGCGGGATCTCGTCCAAAATCGCTGCAAGGCGATCGTCAATAAACACTTTGTAACCTTCTGAGGTCAGCCATTCGTAAAGCTCTTTATGAGTCTGAATCGCTTGTTGATCTCTTGGTTTTCCGATAATCGCGATCACGTTACATGGATTTTTCATAGCATTTCCGCATTAAAGAGGCTTGAATCAGGAATCTTCATCCCCATAATAATGGCAAGTTACCTAAATATGCGAATTTTTATGTGGTTAAAGCCCGCAAAACGAGCATGGCTTTAAGGGCATTACGTTGAATTCTGGAGATATCATGAGCAACGAAGAAAACAAAGTTACAGAAGAAGAGCTTGATCAAATCATCGAAGAGGCTGAAAAAGTAGAAGCTGCGGCTCAAGAAGCTGAAGCAGAACTTGAAGAAATTGGTGACGAGAAAGACGCTAAGATTGCTCAACTAGAAGCGGCATTATTGTCTAGCGAAACCAAAGTAAAAGATCAGCAAGACGCAGTGCTTCGTGCAAAAGCTGAAGTTGAAAATATGCGTCGTCGTACTGAACAGGAAATCGACAAAGCGCGTAAATACGCTCTTAACAAGTTCGCTGAAGAACTGCTTCCTGTTATCGATAACCTAGAGCGTGCGATTCAAGCAGCAGATACAGAAAACGAAGTGATTAAGCCGATCCTTGAAGGTGTTGAGCTGACTCACAAGACGTTTGTTGATGTGGTTGCTAAGTTTGGTTTGAAAGAAATCAACCCTGAAGGTGAAACGTTCAACCCTGAATTCCACCAAGCAATGTCTATTCAAGAAAGCCCAGACCATGAATCAAACACCGTGATGTTTGTTATGCAGAAGGGTTATGAGTTAAACGGCCGTGTGATTCGTCCTGCAATGGTTATGGTTGCTAAATAACGACACAATTCACTGCAAAGTAGATACAAAATGCCTATCACGTTTGTGATGGGCATTTTTGTTTTAAACAAAGGTGTGCTCCCTCCGTCTCGCTGAACCATCGATATCTAAAATTTGATCCCTTTCAAAGTTTTTCCTATTGAGGATATTTTTTCTTATAGGGAATTTTCTTTCTATCAACTGCGTAGTTATACAACCCTAAACCGATAACTGGTTGTTATCATTTAACTAAGTGAACTTTGTTCTGAATATGAATGTATTTATAGTTTGTTTTGCTGAATTTTATTGTTAACAAAAATGTAAATTATCGCTTTATTTTGTAACCTTGATATGTATTATTTGCGACCACTGCTTTAGAAATAAGTAGATATAACTACAAAAATGTAAATAGTAAACACAACATATCGGAGATTTATAATGGATAAATCGCTTTCTAGTAAGATTTTCATAGGCTTGTTTGCCGGCCTTGTGCTGGGCACAGCTATTCAGTACTTATTTAGTGGTATTGCGATTTTTGATACTTACCTACTTGGAACGGCAGAAGGGGTTGGCGGCATGTTTGTCTCGCTGATCAAGCTTTTGGTTGTGCCTCTTGTGTATGTTTCAATCGTGTGCGGCATTGTCGATTTGAAAGACATTAGTGCTTTTGGTCGTCTTGGTGGGAAAACTTTTACTCTCTACATTCTCAATACCATCATTGCGATCGCAGCAGCGCTGACCGTAGGTTTAATTTTCCAACCGGGTGCTGGTGCAAACTTAGCGGGTACGGTTTCTGAAACCGTCAAGCTGACGACAACTGAAACACCAGATATTTTCTCGCTCGTGGTAAACATTGTACCAAGCAATCCAGTACAAGCTTTTGCTAACGGCGACATGCTACAAATTATCTTTATGGCTATTTTGACAGGTCTAGCCATTCAAGCTCTGGATTCTCGTGGTGGCCCTGCTATCCGCACGTTTAAGATGGCCAATGAGATCATGATGAAGCTGGTTGGTTTGGTCATGAGTCTAGCACCTTACGGTGTGTTTGCTCTGATGATTCAACTAGGTGCAACCTTAAATGCGAATACACTGATGTCTGTTGCAGGTTATGTTGCGCTTGTCGTGGCTATGCTTGTGTTCTGGATTTTCATCTTCTATCCAATGGCAGTTGGTATTACGACTGGAACTTCTCCAAAGGCGTTTCTCCGCGCAACTCGTGAACAAATCCTATTTTCCCTATCTACGGCAAGTTCAAATGCAACCATCCCTGTAACCATGCGTACTCTGACAGACAAACTGCAAGTTTCTAAATCAGTTGCGGGTTTTGGTGTACCGCTAGGCGCGACGATGAACATGTCAGGTGTATCTATTTACATCGCGCTTGCAACAATCTTCGTTGCTAACGCGTTTGGCCAGCCAATTAACACCGCTGATGTGTTTACACTCGGTCTGACGATTCTTCTTCTGTCTATTGGTGCTGGTGGCGTACCAGGTGGGGGTGTGGTGATGGTTGGTGTGCTTCTTCACCAATTGGGTCTTCCACCAGAAGGTTTAGCTATCATTGCAGCGGTTGACCGTATCAACGATATGTTCTGTACCTCTTCGAACGTGGTAGGGGATACCGCAGTGAACACTATTGTAGCCAAAACAGAAGGTGAGATCGGCAATCAACAAGAAGTAGAGGCGCAGCCTGCACAAGCTAATGCCTAGCCTTGAACAATAGAGTTGAATCTATATATAGAAAGCGAGCGGAATGAGCTCGCTTTCTTGTTTTTATGTCACAGAAAAATAACCGCTTTTCATCATGTTTACTTTGGAAGTTGTCTCTGGAATGTGATGCATTCCCAACAAGCTGGAAAGAAATCAATTAATTCATAAAAAATACGCTTTTTTTCAATTCAGCCCTTGAAAAGCGTTTTGACGCCCTTATCTATGTGGCATAGAGAAGCAAACATTGATTATTTTTGTTTGTGAGCAAGGGTTGAAACCCGATTCTCCTCCCCCCACATTGGGGTTATAACCAAACGAAAATAGAATTTATTCGGAGATAGCCAGATGGGTAAAATCATTGGTATTGACTTAGGTACTACTAACTCATGTGTTGCTGTACTAGACGGCGACAAACCACGTGTAATTGAAAACGCAGAGGGTGAACGTACTACTGCATCGGTTATTGCTTACACTGACGGTGAGACGCTAGTAGGTCAACCTGCGAAACGTCAAGCAGTAACTAACCCAACTAACACGCTATTTGCAATTAAGCGTCTAATTGGTCGTCGTTTTGAAGACGAAGAAGTTCAGCGTGACATCGAAATCATGCCTTACAAAATCGTTAAGGCTGACAACGGTGACGCTTGGGTAGAAGCGAAAGGCCAAAAAATGGCAGCTCCTCAGGTTTCTGCTGAAGTTCTTAAGAAAATGAAGAAAACTGCTGAAGACTTCCTAGGTGAGGAAGTAACTGGCGCAGTTATCACAGTACCTGCTTACTTTAACGATGCACAGCGTCAAGCAACGAAAGATGCTGGCCGTATCGCAGGTCTAGAAGTTAAACGTATCATCAACGAACCAACAGCAGCTGCGCTAGCTTACGGCCTAGACAAGAAAGGCGGTGACCGCACTATCGCTGTATACGACCTTGGTGGTGGTACATTCGATATTTCAATCATCGAAATCGATGAAGTTGAAGGCGAAAAAACATTCGAAGTTCTAGCAACTAATGGTGACACTCACCTAGGTGGTGAAGACTTTGATAACCGTCTAATCAACTACTTAGTAGACGAGTTTAAGAAAGAGCAAGGTATCGATCTTAAAAACGATCCACTAGCAATGCAGCGTGTTAAAGAAGCAGCAGAAAAAGCGAAAATTGAGCTTTCTTCTACTTCTCAAACAGACGTAAACCTACCTTACGTTACTGCTGATGCAACTGGTCCTAAGCACATGAACATCAAAGTGACTCGTGCGAAACTAGAATCTCTAGTTGAAGACCTAGTACAACGCTCTCTTGAGCCACTAAAAGTAGCTCTAGCTGACGCTGACCTATCAGTAAACGATATCACTGACGTAATCCTAGTTGGTGGTCAGACTCGTATGCCAATGGTTCAAGCGAAAGTTGCTGAGTTCTTCGGTAAAGAAGCGCGTCGTGACGTGAACCCTGACGAAGCAGTAGCAATGGGTGCTGCAGTTCAAGGTGGTGTACTTGCTGGTGAAGTTAAAGATGTTCTACTACTAGACGTAACTCCACTGTCTCTAGGTATCGAGACTATGGGTGGCGTAATGACTAAGCTAGTTGAGAAGAACACAACTATCCCAACTAAAGCGAACCAAGTTTTCTCTACTGCAGAAGACAACCAGAGCGCGGTAACTATCCACGTTCTACAAGGTGAGCGTAAGCAAGCGATGTACAACAAGTCTCTAGGTCAATTTAACCTAGAGGGCATCCAGCCTGCACCACGTGGCATGCCACAAATCGAAGTAACTTTCGACCTTGATGCGGATGGTATTCTACACGTATCAGCGAAAGACAAGCAGACTGGTAAAGAGCAGAAGATCACAATCCAAGCTTCTGGCGGTCTAAGCGACGACGAAATCGAGAAAATGGTTCAAGAAGCAGAAGCTAACAAAGAAGCGGACAAAAAGTTCGAAGAGCTAGCAACTGCACGTAACCAAGCAGACCAAATGATTCACGGTACTCGTAAGCAAATGGAAGAAGCGGGTGACGCACTTCCAGCTGAAGAGAAAGAGAAGATTGAAACTGCTATCTCTGAGCTAGAAGAAGCACGTAAAGGCGAAGACAAAGAAGCAATTGACGCGAAAGTTCAAGCTCTTATGACTGCTGCTCAAAAACTAATGGAAATCGCTCAACAACAAGCTCAAGCGCAACAAGCACAAGGTGCTGACGCTGGCGCACAGTCAAAAGATGACGACGTTGTAGATGCGGAGTTCGAAGAAGTTAAAGACGACAAGAAATAATCTTTCTTAACCAGATGGCTGCAAAGCCATCTGGAGTCGATACGACTTCGGTGTGCGGGCGTTTGGGGTGACTCTTACGCCCGTCTGTTTGTAAACGCTGTCTTTCTAGTTAAGTATTTTGCAATAAGTGCACTTACCTAGAACGATACAAACACCAAGCGGTGAATCGATGCCGTTTGTAGTAATTAACTGGTGACGAAGAACATGTCAAAACGTGATTTTTACGAAGTATTAGGCGTAAGCCGTGATGCCTCAGAGCGTGATATCAAAAAGGCGTACAAGCGCCTAGCGATGAAATTCCACCCAGACAGAAACCAGGGTGATGAGTCTGCGGCGGACAAGTTTAAAGAAGTAAAAGAAGCGTACGAAGTTCTAACCGACTCTCAGAAAAAAGCGGCTTATGACCAATATGGCCATGCTGCTTTTGAACAAGGTGGCGGTGGTTTCGGCGGCGGCTTTGGTGGAGGCGGCGCTGACTTCGGCGACATCTTTGGTGATGTGTTTGGCGATATCTTCGGTGGCGGTCGCCGTGGTGGCGGTGGTCATCGTGCGCAACGTGGTGCCGACTTACGTTACAACATGGAGCTAACGCTAGAAGAAGCCGTTCGTGGTGTAACTAAAGAGATTGAAGTTCCGACACTGGTTCACTGTGACTCTTGTGACGGTAGCGGTGCGAAGAAAGGCTCATCAGCGGAAACATGTGGTACCTGTCATGGCCATGGCCAAGTACAAATGCGTCAAGGTTTCTTCGCTGTTCAGCAAACCTGTCCTACCTGTCATGGTAAAGGTAAGATCATTAAAGACCCTTGTAATGAGTGTCATGGTCAAGGTCGCAAGCAAAAAACGAAAACACTTAACGTTAAAATCCCAGCTGGCGTGGATACCGGCGATCGCATTCGTCTATCTGGCGAAGGCGAAGCGGGAGAAATGGGTGCACCATCAGGTGATTTATACGTACAAGTACACGTGAAAGAGCATCACATTTTCGAGCGTGACGGCAATAACCTCTATTGTGAAGTGCCAGTAAGCTTTGCTATGGCTGCACTCGGCGGCGAAGTTGAAGTTCCAACACTTGATGGACGAGTAAGCCTAAAAGTGCCGTCAGAAACACAAACTGGCCGTATGTTCCGTATGCGCGGTAAAGGTGTGAAAGGTGTCCGTGGCGGTGGTATTGGTGACTTGATCGTTAAATTGGTTGTAGAAACGCCAGTTAACTTAAGCGCTCGCCAAAAAGAACTGTTGAAAGAGTTTGAAGAGTCTTGTGGCGGTGAAGCTGCAACTAAACACAAACCAAAATCTGAAGGCTTCTTCAATGGTGTGAAGAAGTTCTTTGATGATTTAACCAGCTAAGATAAGTTCATTAAAAGCTCAAAAACAAAGGCCTGCTGAAACGCAGGTCTTTTTGCATTTGTAGTTTTTTAGTTCCAACAAGCGCTTGGTGATTCAACATTTGTTGACGTTAAAGTGATAGTTGTAGTGCCATTCAAGCACTCGTCTTCGTCCTGCCCAAGATCCGATTTCGCTGTTGCTGTAATGGTGTAGGCTGTGCTTGCAGAGCTCGCAATATCGAACGAAAATCGATCTGTGTCGGAATCACATAGAGTACAAGCGCCACCAGAAATAATATGACTCCAGTCATACCCACCATCATAAGATGTCTCTAGTTCCAGTTGAATTCGACTAAGATCGCTCAAGGCAACCGTTCTATGGGACTTGATCACATGATTGGTATAAGAAGGGGAGGCGATTGCTGCAATGATTCCGACGATCGTTACGGCTATCAGTAATTCGATCAATGTCATCCCTCTCAATCTTTTTTTGTAGCTGTTACAACGAGAAATTCGAATCATCACGAGTAGTTTCCTTTTCACTTTTCCGCCTATTTTTGGCAGGTGATAGCATCTGTGCAAGATGAATTACGGTCGACTAGCCGTTTGCATGGGAATTTGGGAAATGCCTCGCGGGTTTACGTTGTTGGAACTTATGATCACAGTTGCTGTACTGAGTGCTTTATTGGCTACAGCTGCACCATCTTTCAAGAATGTCTTTGAAACCAATAAAATGCAGCGTTTAGCTAATGAATTACATGGCTTTGTTATTGAAGGTAAGTCTGAAGCAGTATTACGGCGCGAAAGACTCTGGGCGCACATCATCATGTCTGGGAGTTCATCCAGTGACGGAAACTGGCGTATTGATTTGACAGACAATGCGGCTGAGGGGGCTGGAACTGTGTTGTTCTCTTTATCAGGTAAGCCGTATGACGGTATTGTCGTTACCCCGAGCTATGCTTCCGATCAAATCAGCTTCGACGATGTCCATGGTCGACCATCATCAGGAAACTTGAAGTTTTATCCTGTTGGTGAATCATCAAAAGCCTTAAAGCTCATTTCTCATACTTTATCAGCCCGCGTAAGAGTATGTAGTGATAACAGCGGCACAGAATATTACGGTTATTCAACTTGCTCTTAAGGATGGCTATGTTTAAACAAAAAGGGGCGAGCCTTGTTGAGTTTATGATCGCATCTGCACTTGGGCTTATTTCTCTAGCGACAGTGGGGTCAATCTATGTGAGTGGTCAACGAGTGATAATGGAACGTTCGAAAGAGTTAATGTTGTTACAGAATTCTGAAAGTGTCGTGCAGATGCTCAAGAGTGACATTCAGCGTGCTGGTTTTGACGGTAATGATGGTCATTCTATAAAAATATCGGGCTCAGCGAACACAATTTACACTCTTGATGATGTTGATAGAGGGCTAATTGCTTACGCCTATTACATAGGTGTTTCTGGCTCTGCTCCTTTGTATAAAAACGTGGCTTATGAGCAACGAGTTAACACGCCAGAGTCGCTATTTGTGTGTGAAAAAAAGCAAATAACGATATGGGATGTTAATGACGTGGTCAACCTTGCAGGCACAGGCTCATGTAACACTCTCTTTGATAAAAAAGTTATTCACGTTAATCGATTTGACCTGGCTAGTGAATTGCTAGAAAGCACTGATGCAAAAAGTGCACTGGTGACCATTACATTGGGAACCGAATTGAAAGACGCGACTGATATTCGCACGCAGCAGTCGTTTACTACGATGCAAAGGAACTGGCAGTAATGAAGAAACAACAAGGTGCAGCTGCCTTATTAGTTGTGAGCGTATTGCTAGTTGCGGCATTAATGATGTCTCTCGGTAGCTATAAATCCCTCTTTTACCAAATTAAACGAGCCAACAATCAAATTGAAGCACGACAAGAGCATTGGCGTGCAGAAGGAGGGCTAGAGTGCGTCTACAGCAAGACCAAAATAAATAAAACACTGCCAACTAATGTGAATGATTGCATCACAGCTATGGGGCTTGATGCCTTAACATATTCCTCGGGCTCTTCAAGTTTAGTGACTTCAACGATAGGTAATCGGGAAATTAAAAAGACCATTAAACTACCTACAAGCAGTGGGGCTGGAGCGATAAAATCTAAATCCGACCTCGTGATTAATGGCTCATATACGAGCTCTCCAGATCCGAGTAAAAGTCTCGGTAATAATTTATGGGAATGCACTTCAGTTCTTTATTACAACTTTTTTTATGCAACAAGTGTAAGCACTTTTCATCCCTATCAGCTATCTGATAAGCCTTATTCGAGTTTCCCTGACAGTCCTGCAGGGCAAGAACAAAAGTGCGCATCTACTCACTATAGTTGGGGAACAAGTGTTGCTGCGTCTGAGAGTGATTATCGTCAGTCTTCGGATATGGATCCGTTTAAAGATGTATTTGATGTCCCTCGAAGTGAGTGGTTCGATGTGATGTCGGATAATTCCCTGTTCGGATATGTACCCTTGTCATTAAATAGTATGAAATTGAACTCAAAAGCAGATCTCCCTTCTCCTGTATTCAACGAGACATGTGCGGAGGGGATTGTTAGCAATATAGAAAATGGAAAAGATCTTATTTGGGTTTATGGTGGCTGTGAAATTAATACGGCCGATTTTACGAGTATAAAGAACGCAATAGATAATAGCCTGGGTGGGAGCGGGATAATTCTAGTCGTTCAAGACGGTATTTTTTCTACGATAGGGACGCAGGATTTCAAAGGAATGCTTTACCACTTTATTTCTCCGCTGTATACCGAACCAACAACTGGGGCTACATTTGATTTTACCGACTGGTCGGGCTCTGCCAATGATGCCGCATTGGATGGCGTCATAGCGGCTTTAAAAACAACAGTGCCTATGGAAAAGACAAAGGTTGGCTATTTTCAGCACGGTGCATTCAACCCGTTAGGAGGATTTGTCATGGATGCACCAGGAACATTTGCACTCTTTAATGCCGCGTTATCATTCCAATACAATCGCGATGTAATTGAGGAGCCTCAGGAGAAGCTGAAGAAAGCACATTGGAAAAAGGGCTCTTGGAATGATCTCTAAACAAAAAGGTTTTAACCTTCTTGAGGTTCTAATTTCTTTTTTGCTTATCGGTGTCGGGGCTCTAGGTTTAACAAAGCTAAACGTGTATCTCGAACAAGAATCCGACTATGCGATAGAAAGTATTGAAGCGTTGCGTCTTGCTGAAAATAAATTGGAATGGTTCCGTACGCGTGGAGCATCGGATGCGCTTTCGACGATCTCTACGGCTAGCTTTGCCTCTATTGCAACAGGATCTTCCGCTACTGGTGCGTATACAGTGGAGTGGGTTGTGCCGTCGGCTACTGTGTCTGGATCTCTTAAAACCATTACTATTACGACCAGTTGGAAAGATAGAGTGGGACAAACGCAATCAGTTCAGTTGAAAACTATGATTTCACAGTACAGTGAATTCGAAAACTAAGTTCAATTGCATACATGGCTTGAGACAAAGTCGTGGATAATTTCTTTTTGATACCGGGTTTGTCTCAGTTAATGAATGGTTTTCGAACTGTTAATGCGGTTGATGTGCTACTGTTTTTATTATGTTTAATTGGAGTGGCGTTTTTGCAAAATATGTCTCCAATTATGGAAAAAATCATAGAACCTTGTGCTTTCCCTATCCTTATTTACTAGAATGCTGTGTTGATAATAGGCCGTTATAATTATTCAAATAGGCCTTGGCACCAACATCATTCATATGGAGTTACCATGAGTAACCAAGCTGTAAATAAGGCACCATCATCGAAGCCGAGCGGGATGGATCGCTTTCTAAACTTTATCGAGCGTGCAGGTAATAAAATTCCTGATCCTGCGATTTTGTTTTTCTGGGCACTGATCATTACTTGGGCTGCGTCTGCACTTTTGTCGAATGTGACTTTCGACCTTCCAAACCCTCGAACGGGCGAAGCTCTTACCATTACTAACTTACTTACGGGTGAAGCTCTAGCAAGTTTCCTTGCTAACATGGTCACTACGTTTACTGGTTTTGCACCTCTAGGCATCGTATTAGTTGCAATGTTGGGTGTAGGTGTTGCGGATTCTTCTGGTTTTATCACGACTGGCCTTAAGAAGATGCTGAACTTCACTCCAGCGAAGCTACTTACACCAATGCTTATTCTTGTCGCAATCATCTCGCATACCGCGGCTGATGCGGGCTACGTTTTGGTTATTCCTCTAGGTGGTATCATTTTCCATGCCGCTGGTCGTCACCCTCTAGCTGGTATCGCAGCGGCATTTGCTGGTGTGTCTGGTGGTTTCTCTGCAAACTTCATTCCTTCAGGTATTGACCCATTGCTCGCTGGTTTCACACAAACGGCAGCACAGGTTCTTGATCCTGAATACGTGGTTAACCCTCTAGCAAACATCTTCTTCACTGGTCTATCTTCAGTGATCATCGTTGCTATCGGTTGGTACGTGACTGAGAAAATCATCGAGCCACGTCTTGCAAAGATGCCAATTGATGAAGATGCAGAAACGGCACCAAACTTAGGCTCTTTCACTGAGTTGGAATCAAAAGCATTCCGCTACGCTGGCTGGGCTATGATGGCGGGTATCGCACTTCTTGTTGCCGCGTTATTGCCTGAGAACTCGGCACTTCGCTCTCCTGAAGGCGAAATTACGGCGTTTTCTGCGCCTATCATGAAGTCGATTGTTCCACTGATCTTCATCCTATTTATCATCCCTGGTTACGTTTACGGCAAAGTATCTGGCACCTTTAAGACAAGTAACGACATCATCAAAGCGATGGCGGACACCATGTCGACCATGGGCGCATACATTGTCATGTCGTTCTTCTGTGCTCAGTTCCTATCTGCATTTGCTCAGTCAAACATCGGTACGATGCTAGCGTTGTATGGTGCAGAAGGCTTAAAAGCGATGAACCTACCAGGTGAAGCAACCATCATTGGTATGATCTTGCTAACAGCAGCTGTAAACCTACTTATCGGTTCCGCTTCTGCGAAATGGGCTTTGATTGGTCCAATCCTAGTTCCAATGCTAATGGCGGTAGGTATTTCTCCTGAACTATCTCAGGCGGCTTACCGTGTGGGTGACTCAGTATCGAACATCATTTCACCTCTGATGGTATTCTTCCCTCTTGTAGTGGTTTACTGTCAACGTTACGTGAAATCGACAGGCATTGGTACACTTGCGTCACTGATGATGCCATTCTCGATTGCTATGTTGATTGGTTGGTCAATCTTCCTAGTTCTTTACTGGATGGTAGGTATCCCACTAGGTATTCAAGCACCGTACACATACACGATGTAAATGATCGAATATTAGAGAAGCGCAGGTCGAAAGGTCTGCGCTTTTTGTTTTGAGGTGCTATTACGAAAGAGGCGCATCTCCAAAACTTATGTCCTGCTGTAGTGAAAGCGATGTTGGTGGTAATATTTCTCTATTCATAGTTACCTTCCTTTCTGGAGCCCTTTTGTCTGAGCATCAATTTACCCCACAAGACGAAATTTTTATGCGCCGTGCACTTGCATTAGCTGAACAAGCTGAATTGGAAGGAGAGGTGCCTGTGGGAGCGGTATTAGTTAAAGATGGAGAAGTGATTGCAGAAGGCTGGAACCGCTCTATCTGCTCTCATGATGCAACAGCACATGCGGAGATTCAGACTCTACGTAACGCTGGGGCTGTGTTAGAAAACTATCGACTTTTAGACACCACTCTCTATGTCACACTAGAGCCTTGCCCGATGTGCGCAGGAGCACTGTTGCACAGCAGAGTGAAACGCGTGGTATTTGGCGCGCCAGATCTTAAAGCGGGCGCGGCTGGTACGGTATTGAACTTGTTTGAGAGCCAAGCGGCTTACCATTACGCAACGGTCGAAAAAGGGCTGTTAGAGGATGAGTGCCGTGAGCAGTTGCAGGCCTTTTTCAAGCGTCGTCGCAAAGAAATTAAGGCCAAGAAACAAGAGAAAAAAGCGTTAGAAGGTAAGCAAGAAGATTAAGTTGGTGAGTTGTGTTCAGCAAACATCTACAGGTGTGTAGATGTTTGCTTTAAGTTCTTAGTGATTTACTAAGTGAACGAATACGCGATTGCGTGCGCTGACTTTCTTTTTCATCGTTGTCAGCTTTCGCTTGCGGCGAATCGCAGCCACTGTCTTATTCAAACGCTTTGACTGCACTCTACGTCTTCTCATATCCGAACCTCCTGCAGACAAGACTACAAACACCCTCTCGCGATACAGCGCACGGCCGCATCTACTTTGCCTTGTGGATGACATTCTAGTGATGGAGTCACTTCAAATTAGGAGAGAGGGAAACCAACCGAACCGATTTATTCCGCAGGCATCAATTAATGGGTATGGACGCTGCGGCAAGGTGTTGACCAATCACGTTTATATGCACTTACTATGATGACCGGTCTGGTTCGGAACATCGGATTTTAGATAAGTTCTACCTTGGACTCAACAAAAAAGACGAGCTTCACACTCGTCTTTTTGCGTGTTTATTCTTCTTCTTGGTCTAAATCTTCATCGACGTCATTGGTGATATCAGAGGCTCCAGACACTTCTTCTGCAATGGTTTCCACCGCACCAGAAATAAGCAACTCTGGATTTAGTGGTGGGATAACCTGTAGATCATCCGTATCTTCATCAATGGAAGGCTTTTGACTGACATGCCCAATGATTGATTGGTAGTAGCGTCGAATATTTTCAACGTAATTACGTGCCTCGTCTCCACGAGCGTAGCCATAACGAGTTTGGCTGTAGTAACGCTTTTGTCGTAACAGCGGTAGTCGGTCTTTTACGTCTGCCCATGCGTTTGGATCGCCACCTTGTGCCTTGGTTAATCGACGCGCGTCCATCATGTGGCCATAACCAATATTGTACGATGCCAATGCAAACCAAATTTTTTCATGTTCGTTAATCGTATCAGGTACGCGAGCGACGATGCGACGCAGGTATTCCACACCACCACGAACAGATTGTTCTGGGTTTAGACGATCGGTTACACCAACACTTTTCGCAGTTGGTAAAGTCAGCATCATCATGCCACGAACACCCGTAGGCGATTTTGCTTTTGGTTTCCAATGAGATTCTTGGTAGGCCAAAGCCGCGATTAAACGCCAATCAAACTCTTCGCTGTATTTTTGGAACAGCGGGGCCCATCTCGGCAACTTATCATCAAGAGCACGAATAAAGGCACGCGTGTCCACGTAGTCAAACGCTTCAATATGGCCAATGTACTTCTCTTCAAGAGAAGCTAGCTCGCCAGATTGTTTGATATTGCCGAAAAACTCAATCAGCATCGCATACAAGCTCTCATCCTCTGAGCGGCGAGTAAACCATGATACTGGTTGATCTTCGGTGAGCTCAAAAGCAAGTGCTAAATCTGGATACAGGCGTTGCGCGAGAGACAGCTCTACGGAATCAGTGACGGTGAAACGCAGTTCTCCAGTCGATACATGTTTCAGTAAATCGCGAGTGTCAGCATCGCCCACGATTTCAAACTGCAATTCAGGATACTGCTTTTTTAATGCCGTCAGTGTCGGAACATATTGAGACTGTTCGACAATTTTCAATGTTTGCGCGCCAGCATTCACGTCTTCTTCTGATTGACTGTCTTTGGATGCTTGATACTCGATAAGCTGCTCAATATCACGAGGACGAAGCTGGCCCTTTTTGTAGACCACTTGCTGGCTTACATAATAATAAGCAGGGCCAGGTCTAAAACGCTTGACGGCTTGTGATGTTTGATTAAGCCCCGTAGCAATAATATCGATGTCGCCCTTCTTTAAGGCAGGGAAAAGGTCGGCTTGTCTGAAAGCGGGTTTGATTTCTAGCTTTACGCCCAACTCTTCTGCAAATTTACGCGCCAGCTCATAATCCAAACCCGCAGGGCCATCAGGACCAATGTAGTACGAGAGTTGGTTGTTGAGCGTGCCAACGCGTAGCACTCCGCGCTCTTGGATTTTCTCGAATTCACTTTTCGGCTGCGACTCAATTTGGCAGGCAGAAAGTAGTAGCACAGAAGCAAAAAGTAGGACGCTGCGCTTGAGTCGGTTGAAGTGGCGTATTTGCATTGATCGGTACATCTCAGAAAATTTCTAGTGGTCTTTATATCAAAGCGTGGAGATGGGGCAAAGCGAATCGGACAGATAGAGTGCGACATTGTGTGTTTTATCGACATTTCGGCTACAACTCAAATTTGACAAAAAAAATGACGCAAACGGTTGCTTTTGATGTTACATCACAAAAATAATTGCTATATAATGCGCTCGCAATGACGAGGTGGAATCGGCATAGGTTTGATAGAGCTCAAGTTAAGTATCTGAATTTATTCCAATATCACCTTAATCAATTGCATAAGAGACCTAAGCACATGAGAATTTTGCGTGGCTCCCCAGCTCTTTCTGAGTTTCGTGTTAATAAACTACTGGAACTTTGTCGTGAACAAGATCTGCCTGTAACTGGCATCTATGCCGAGTTTATGCATTTTGCAGATCTAAAGTCTGACCTTGATGACCAAGAGTTAGAAAAACTTGAAAAGTTACTAACTTACGGCCCAACAATTGAAGAGCATGAGCCAGAAGGTCTTCTACTTCTTGTTACGCCTCGTCCAGGCACTATCTCGCCTTGGTCTTCTAAATCTACCGATATCGCTATTAACTGTGGTCTGGACACTGTTAAGCGTCTGGAACGCGGTACGGCTTACTACGTAGAATCTTCAGTTGTTCTATCAGAAGCTCAAGTTGACGCTGTCAAAGCGTTAATTCACGACCGCATGATGGAAACGGTGTTCACAGAACTTGAAGCCGCGTCAGCGCTGTTTACAGTCGCAGAGCCAAAGCCTGTGGCGCATGTTGATATCTTAGCGGGCGGTCGTGTTGCGCTTGAAGAAGCAAACGTTTCCCTTGGTTTGGCACTCGCAGAAGATGAAATTGATTACTTGGTGGAGAATTTCACTAAGTTAGGTCGTAACCCTAACGACATTGAGCTGATGATGTTTGCTCAGGCGAACTCAGAGCACTGTCGTCATAAGATCTTTAATGCAGACTGGACTATCGATGGCGTCGACCAAGAGAAGTCTCTGTTTAAGATGATCAAAAACACATTCGAAACGACACCAGACCATGTTCTGTCTGCTTACAAAGATAATGCAGCGGTAATGACTGGTTCTAAAGTGGGGCGTTTCTTCCCAGATCCTAAAACTCGTCAATACACTTACCACCATGAAGATGCACACATCTTAATGAAGGTAGAGACGCACAACCACCCAACGGCTATCTCTCCATGGCCGGGTGCATCAACCGGTTCTGGTGGTGAAATCCGTGACGAAGGCGCGACGGGTATCGGTGGTAAGCCAAAAGCGGGTCTGGTTGGTTTCACAACCTCTAACTTGCGTATTCCTGGTTTTGAACAGCCATGGGAAACCGACTTCGGTAAGCCGGGTCGTATCGTAAACGCGTTAGATATCATGCTTGAAGGCCCTCTGGGTGGCGCAGCGTTCAACAACGAATTTGGTCGTCCAAACTTATTAGGTTACTTCCGTACCTACGAAGAGAAAGTGACTTCTCACGCGGGTGAAGAAATTCGTGGTTACCACAAGCCAATCATGATTGCTGGTGGTATGGGTAACATCCGTGACGAACACGTTCAGAAGAAAGAGATCCCTGTTGGTGCGAGCCTAATCGTACTTGGTGGTCCTGCAATGAACATCGGTCTTGGTGGCGGTGCGGCGTCTTCAATGGCGTCAGGTCAGTCAGCTGAAGATCTGGACTTTGCTTCAGTACAGCGTGAAAACCCAGAAATGGAGCGCCGTTGTCAGGAAGTGATCGACCGTTGTTGGCAGCTAGGTGAAGAAAACCCAATCGCATTTATCCACGATGTGGGTGCGGGCGGTATCTCTAACGCACTTCCTGAGCTTTGTGACGACGGCGAGCGTGGCGGTAAGTTCCAGCTACGTGATGTACCAAATGATGAATTGAGCATGAGCCCGCTAGAAATCTGGTGTAACGAATCTCAGGAGCGTTATGTTCTTGCGGTAGCGCCAGAAAACATGGAGGCGTTCGATGCGATTTGTAAGCGCGAGCGTGCACCTTACGCAGTGGTTGGTGTGGCAACAGAAGAGCGTCATCTGACGCTAGAAGATTCTCACTTCGATAACACGCCAATTGATATGCCAATGGATATCTTGCTTGGTAAAACACCGAAGATGCACCGTGAAGCAACGACTTTGAAAGTAGATAGCCCAGCGATCGTACGCGACGGTATCGAAATCAACGAAGCGGTAGATCGCGTACTTCGTCTTCCTACGGTTGCTGAGAAAACATTCCTGATCACGATCGGTGACCGCTCAGTTACTGGTTTAGTTGCTCGTGACCAAATGGTTGGTCCTTGGCAGGTGCCTGTGGCGAACTGTGCAGTTACGGCGGCAAGTTACGACACATACCACGGTGAAGCGATGTCGATGGGTGAGCGTACTCCGGTTGCTCTATTAGACTTCGGCGCGTCTGCTCGTCTGGCGGTTGGTGAATCTCTGACTAACATCGCAGCGACAGATATCGGCGATATCAAACGCATTAAGCTGTCAGCGAACTGGATGTCTCCAGCGGGTCACCCAGGTGAAGACGCAGGTCTTTACGAAGCAGTAAAAGCTGTGGGTGAAGAGCTATGTCCGGCGCTAGGTTTGACTATCCCTGTTGGTAAAGACTCAATGTCGATGAAGACCAAGTGGGAAGAAAATGGTGAAAGCAAAGAAGTGACTTCGCCACTATCGCTAGTAATCACTGCGTTTGGCCGTGTTGAAGACGTGCGTAAGACAGTAACGCCTCAGCTACGCACATCTGATACCTTGGAAGGACTAGGTGACACTTCACTTGTTCTTGTAGACCTAGGTAACGGCAAAAACCGTTTGGGTGCAACAGCACTGGCACAGGTTTACAAGCAGCTGGGTGATAAGCCGGCAGACGTAGACAACGCAGAGCAGCTAAAAGGCTTCTTCGATGCAATGCAAAATCTCGTACGTAACGATAAGCTGCTTGCTTACCACGATAAAGGTGACGGCGGTCTATTTGTAACGTTGGCTGAGATGGCGTTCGCGGGTCACTGTGGCGTAAAAGCGAACATCGCAGAGCTGGGTGAAGATGCGCTGGCGGTTCTATTTAACGAAGAGTTAGGCGCGGTTGTTCAGGTTAAAAACGACGATCTGGATTCAGTTCTATCTACGCTAGCAGCAAACGGCTTAGAATCATGTTCACATGTAATTGGTTCTGTTGAAGCGTCAGACGACTTTGTTATCACTTCTGGTGATTCTGTAGTACTTGAGCGCTCTCGCACAGAGCTACGTGTTATCTGGGCAGAAACTACACATAAAATGCAGGCGCTACGTGATAACCCTGCATGTGCAGACCAAGAATTTGAAGCGAAGAAAGACAACACTGACCCTGGTCTGAACGTATCTCTAAGCTTTGATGTGAATGAAGATATCGCAGCTCCTTATATCGCGAAAGGCGCGAAACCTAAGATGGCGATTCTTCGTGAGCAAGGTGTTAACTCTCATGTTGAAATGGCAGCAGCGTTTGACCGTGCTGGTTTTGAAGCAACTGACATCCACATGAGCGATATTCTGACAGGCCAAGCGGTACTGGATGAATACCAAGGTCTGGTAGCATGTGGTGGTTTCTCTTACGGTGATGTACTAGGTGCGGGTGAAGGTTGGGCGAAGTCTATCCTATTTAACGCACAAGCGCGTGAGCAGTTCCAAGCGTTCTTTAATCGTGAAGATACATTCTCTCTCGGAGTATGTAACGGCTGTCAGATGCTGTCGAACCTGAAAGAGCTGATCCCGGGGGCAGACTTGTGGCCACGTTTTGTTCGCAACGAATCTGAGCGTTTTGAAGCGCGCTTTAGCTTAGTTGAAGTACAGAAGTCTGATTCTGTGTTCTTCGATGGCATGGCGGGATCTCGTATGCCTATCGCGGTATCTCACGGTGAAGGTCGTGTCGAAGTACGTGACGGTGAGCACCTAAACGCAATTGAAGCGTCAGGTACTGTAGCGCTACGTTACGTTGATAATAACGGTAACCCAACGCAACAATACCCGAACAACCCGAATGGTTCGCCAAATGCGATTACCGGTCTGACAACAGCAGATGGCCGTGTAACCATTATGATGCCTCACCCAGAGCGTGTATTCCGCACAGTTGCAAACTCTTGGGCTCCGGAAGGTTGGGGTGAAAATGGCGCTTGGATGCGTATGTTCCAAAATGCGCGCAAGAACATCGGTTAAGTATTAATACTTTACAAACGTAAAGCGCAGATCGAAAGATCTGCGCTTTTCTTTTTTGGGATTGTGGAAGTGCGAAGTCGAAAACGGGCTTGTACACTTATAGCCTACAACCAATGTGGTTTAAGTGTGGAAAATAAAATTTTTGCAGCCAATCATAATGATTTATGCTCTAATACCGCGCTTACCAAGGGATGGTGTTAAACAGCTCAGCTTAGATGGAGTTATCAAGTTGACCGAATCCCTGATTAATCCCTTAGGAACTGAAATAGATGTCTAAAAATCCAAAATTTGCTATCCGCGTAACTGAAAAACGTAACGGTTGGAGCGCAGAAATCACTCGTCAAGTAACGTCTCGCAAAACAATGGTTTCAAAACGTGAAACTGGGTTTGACAGCGAAGAAAAAGCACAAGCTTGGGCTGAACAAGAACTTGCGGGCTTCATCGAAAACCAAGTTGTTCGTAATGAGCGTAAAGCTGTACAGCGTCAAGAACGTGAAGCAGAGCAACTTGCGGCAAAAGTTCGCAAAGAAGAAGCTCGTAAAGCACGCGAAGCTGAAGCTGACGAAGAATAATGGCATATATTCCGATTGATGTTTCGATCTGTCGGTAATGCTAAAAAGCCCTGAAGTTTTCTTCAGGGCTTTTTTGTTGGCTCATTTTCATAAGCAGTCAGAAGAAACCGAGAAGCCAAAAGAGCCTTCGGAAGGTGCGGCAAACTGTTGGTTGCCAGGCAGTAAGTGAGGATTGTTTGCGTAAACACGATGAGATGATTTGTTATTACGTGTATGCACAGGCGGTAAATCAATATGATGTAAGCCATCCGAAAGATCGTTGGCCTCACCGTAGTCAAAGTCTGTTGTGACCTCGGCGTTATTTTTTGTGTGGTAACAATGATCTGGCTTGCCTTCCTCTCGCCATTTGAGTTCTGAGCGTTGCGCGTCCAAGTTGAGTTCATCTGGAACAGATGAAGCATAATGATCTTCTAGTGAATGTTGTTGACTTTGTTCTTGTAAGTATTGAGCG
This sequence comes from Vibrio sp. VP6, assembly GCF_028823755.1. Classification (NCBI taxonomy): domain Bacteria; kingdom Pseudomonadati; phylum Pseudomonadota; class Gammaproteobacteria; order Vibrionales; family Vibrionaceae; genus Vibrio; species Vibrio sp. VP6. The sequence continues at coordinate 71,618 of NZ_JAPEID010000007.1, read as the reverse complement.
ATGTTTTCAGATTCTTGAGCGAGGAGATTTGCAGAAAGTCCAAGTCCCAACAAACAGCTAATGAGTTGTGTTTTATTCATAGATGTGTGCAAGCAAAAAGAAAACATAATACGAATAAATAAAACGCTGTGCAATTGTGCGGTGAACAAGATGAATTGAAATAAGCTAAACACGAAGCACAAACATTAAGCTTTCGTGATTAAGTCTTTGTAATAAATAATATTGGTGAGTAAACATAACAAAAAAAGCCCGGCACTAGGTACTGGGCTTTGAGATCATAGAGCATGCAATTATGACTGAGAGTCGAGTGGGATTTGTCCCGTCGTTACCTGTTCGACGTCAAACTCAGTTAATCCTTCAATGTAGCTTTCTACCGCTTGTTCTACTTCATCGTCGCTTTGGCTGAAGTATGCGAGGTGGAAAATGGCATCGCCTTCGTTTACCAATGGCAGCGTTTGCTGACCGATCACTAAACCACTTTTAGGTGCTTTTAGCTCTATTTCATCGTGACCGAGGGGTGAGCTGATGTAAGCTAAGGTTTCACCTTTTTCTACTTTATCGCCTAGGTTCACCACCGTGCGCAAAATACCGTTGCCTGGCGCTCTAACCCAGCTGGTCGATTTCGCGATAACAGGTTCAGGCAGTTTTTTACGGCTGGCTCTTAACATACCGATCGCTTGCATAACACGTTGAACGCCTAAAACACCAGCACTGATAGATAGCGGATCAAAGCGAAGTGCTTCACCGGCTTCGTAAGTCAATACTGGGATATCACACTTCTCGGCTTCGCTACGTAGCGAGCCATCACGCAATGCAGAGTCAACGATCACTGGCGTGGCAAATGCTTTAGCAATGCGCAGTGTTTCCGGATTGCTCAGGTTAGCGCGTATTTGGGGTAGGTTAGTACGATGAATCGCACCTGTGTGTAAATCTAAAATGTAATCACAACGTTTCGCTATATTATTGAAGAATCCATACGCCATGCGTGAGGCGAGTGCGCCTTTTTCGCTGCCAGGGAAACAACGGTTTAGATCGCGGCGATCGGGTAAGTAACGAGACTTATGGATAAAGCCAAATACGTTTACGATTGGCACCGCAATAACCGTACCTTTTAGCTTTAATGGGTTTAACTGGTTGATCATCTGACGAACGATCTCTACGCCATTAAGCTCATCACCATGGATTGCGGCGTTCACCATCAGCACTGGACCTTCTTGTTTCCCGTGAATGATTTCCACAGGGATAGAAAGTGGAGAGTGCGTGTATAGCTGAGCAGCTTCGAATTCTACTTCTAAACGCTGTCCTGGTTGTATTTTATGCCCGAGCAGCTCAAATACTTTACTTGTTTTACTTCTGGCCATAAACCATCTCTGTCAAATAAGTTAGCAACAATGTAACAATCGCGTCAAAATCACACTAATCATTCTAATTAAGGATACGACAAATTATTTTAATCAAGGAGGGCAAATAATAACCTTTTGTGGAAAGTTTGTTGTAAATGTGACGTTTATTATTTGCTGAATATCTCGTCACCCTTATCTTAAATTGGTTATTTATTGTTTAGATAAATGTCCACGTATTAAAAATAATAAAGATGCTTTCTTCGGAAAATTCTGTCTTTTATCCCTAGTTTTTATAAGCTAATATCCGCGCCGAATTTTCGACCTAATACTTTCTAACTAGAGGTTTTGATGAAAAAGGCAATTGCTAAAATTGGCGCATTGACTGCTGTGGCAGTTTCACTTTCAGGTTGTGTTGGCAGCAACGCGGTAACTGGCTATGTTATGGGCTTCAACTTGAAAGCGGTAGATAACCGTTACGCTCGTGGTGGTCTAAACATGCTTATGGCACCAGTTTACGGTGTGGCAATCGCAGCTGACTACATCGTATTTAACTCTCTAGAGTTCTGGACTGGTAAAAACCCGCTAAACGGCAAACCACACATCTTCGATACTAAGATGGACACTTACATTGATGTAAACCACCAGCTAGATAAGTCGCTTACAACAGCGCCGATTGGCCCACTTACAAACAACCGCGTTATCGAGCAAGGCCAAATGCACCAAATCGATGAAAATACGGTTCAGATGAACATCACATACAACAACGGCGAAAAAGCGACGTTAATGGGGGTACGTGAGGGTGAGTTTGTTACTTACTACATCAATGGTGAAGTGGTCGCGAAGACTTCTATGGATGAGCTCGCAGCGTACGCGCAAACTCGTGCATAATTCGCGATACTCTCGTGATAAATAGCAATAAAAAAGGGTGCCTCGGCACCCTTTTTGTTTTGTTGTCGCGTTTGGATTACGCTTTCTCAGGAATTGCTTCTAGAAGCGCTACCATTTGATCCCAGAACAGTTGAACGGTATCAATCTTCACTTTTTCATCAGGAGAGTGAGGGAACTTGATCGTTGGGCCGAAAGAAACCATGTCCATGTTCGGGTAAGGCTCTTTAAATAGACCACATTCAAGACCTGCGTGAATAACCATGATGTTTGGTTTGTGACCGTAAATGCCTTCGTACATATCACGGAAAATCGCCATAATTTCTGAATCAGCGTCTGGTTTCCAACCAGGGTAAGCACCTGAGAACTCAACTTGTGCCCCTGCGAGTTCAGCAACAGAGCGTAACATGCTCTCTACTTGGCTGCGGCCAGAGTCAATCAAAGAGCGAATTAGGCACAGAACAGTCACTTTATTTTCTTCAGTAGTGATCACGCCAACGTTCAGTGACGTTTCAACCACACCTTCAATTTCGTCGCTCATGCGCATCACGCCATTAGGACATGCGTTGAGAGCAGCAATAAAGCGTTGTTGATCCGCCGCGGTGAAGGCTTGTGATTCGGTTGCGATCTCTTCATTGAACATCACAATGCCCGTTTCTACTTTGCCAAGCTCAGCTTTTAATAGCTCAGTGTAGTAGTTGAAAAGCTCTGCAAGCTTCTCTTGGTTTTCAGCAGGAACAGCAACTGTTACGAAAGCTTCGCGAGGAATAGCATTACGCAAACTACCACCACGGAATTCAACCAAGCGAAGATCCAACTCTTGTGCATGGCCCGCTAGGAATCGGCCAAGCAGTTTGTTGGCATTACCACGACCAGTGTGGATATCACAACCAGAGTGACCGCCTTTTAAACCCTTCAAGGTTAGCTGACGAGTCACAAAGCCAGTAGGGATCGCGTCGCGTTTGATGTCAAAAGTCATCGCACCATCGATACCACCAGCGCAGCCCATGTACACTTCGCCTTCTTGCTCGGAGTCGGTGTTTAGAAGAATATCACCTTCCAACCAACCTGCTTCAAGCCCGAATGCACCTGTCATGCCTGCTTCTTCATCAATTGTTAGTAGAACTTCAATTGGCCCATGCTTGATATCTTTAGATGCTAATACAGCCAGACAAGAAGCCATACCAATACCGTTGTCTGCACCAAGAGTTGTGCCTTTCGCTGTTACCCACTCACCATCGATGTACGGTTGAATTGGATCTTTTGTGAAGTCGTGGTCAGTGTCTTCATTCTTCTGTGGCACCATGTCAATGTGTGCTTGAAGAACCACGCCCTTTTTGTTTTCCATCCCAGGCGTTGCTGGCTTTTTGATGAATACGTTGCCCGTTGGGTCTCGGCGAACATCGAAGCCTTGCTCTGTTGCCCAGTTGATAATGTACTGTGCTAATGCTTCTTCATGCTTAGATGGATGAGGGATGGAACAAATCTTATCGAAAAACTGCCAAAGTGGAGCAGGTGACAAGGTACTGATTTCAGAATGGAATTCAGACACGGAAGACTCCTTTTGATGTGCTTTGCCAAATATATACCGTATAAATAATGTGTGATTAGCAGGAAATGCTAATGATATTTGGCATGAATTAGCTCAAGGATACCACCAGACGAAGGCTACTAGTAGTCGATAACAAAAGGATTTCCTTCCTCACTGTCACACTTTATGAACATGGTATAAGTCGTAAATGCGCTTATGTTTATATGAACTGAAAGTAGAATAATTTTTAATTCACAAAAATGTAATTTAATTACAGTTAAAATTTGATTGACGTCAATTTATGGATTTTTTGTGACTTTTATCACTAAAATGCTTGTAATTAAATTTCTTGGTGGTATATTTGTAACCAGCTTCTGAGATGAAGAATGAAATGCTCAAAGGATGAGTCCGTTTATCGCCTCCAAGGAACCGAGAAATCAACGACTGTTTTAATTGATTTAGAAGGTGATATTTATGAAAGGTTTACCAAGTGCAATGTTCTGGAATAGCAAATCTGTATATACCGGTAACTTTGTATACCCAACAAGCTTTGGCTACTAAGTGAAGTCAACGCATGTGACTCGAACAGTTTGTTCACCCCTATAAATTGGAATTTTTTTTCAGTGATAGTGCTGACATGATTCACCGCCACTCAAATTGAGTGGCGTTTTTTTATCTCTTTTTCCTACTTCCGACCAAATTTCCACCACTAAGCCTCCATTCTCTTATTGCTGCTAAAAGGAATCCCACTTACGCAGTAAATTGTGAGTGAATATTGCCCTTTAACGTCCATTTCTGTTTGAAAGTTTAGAACATTGCTCAATTTGCACGCATTGAAGGCAAAGTGAACATGAGCGGTTAGTTATTGTTTAATAAGTGCTATATTCATTCTTGATTTTAAATACTAACGGATGGGTTTCATATCCTGCGAAAAAAAACGCTTTAGAGTGATGATTCTATCTAGAATTTGCTATTTGATAACTTTATAATTCCTGCCAATCGATTACGCAACCGTTTACTTTTTACCTTTACAGGATTCGATCATGCTCGAAAGGCTCTTTAAACTTAGTGAAAACGGCACAAATGTGCGCACTGAGATCATTGCAGGTATTACGACCTTCCTTACCATGGCTTACATTATTTTTGTAAACCCAGCTATTTTGTCTGATACCGGTATGGATCGTGGTGCGATCTTTGTTGCAACGTGTCTTGCCGCCGCGATTGGCTGTTTCATTATGGGCTTAGTCGCAAACTACCCAATTGCTCAGGCTCCGGGCATGGGTTTAAACGCATTCTTCACATATTCCGTTGTGTTAGGTATGGGTTACACATGGCAAGTCGCGCTGGCTGCAGTGTTTGTTTCTGGTGTTTTGTTTATTCTGCTGAGCATTTTTAAGATTCGTGAGTGGATCATTAACTCGATCCCGCATTCGCTTCGTACCGGCATTTCTGCAGGTATTGGCCTTTTCTTGGCGTTTATCGCCCTTAAAAACGCAGGTATTGTGGTTGATAACCCAGCGACATTGGTTTCAATGGGCGATATCACGTCATTGCCATCAGTGTTGGCGGCGATTGGTTTCTTCCTTACTATCGCGCTTGTTCACCGTGGTGTGAAAGGTGCGGTGATGATCGCGATTTTGGGTGTGACGGCGCTTGGTCTTCTATTTGGTGATGTGCAATGGAACGGTGTCATGTCAACACCACCAAGTATCGCACCTACATTCTTGCAATTGGATTTCTCAGGTCTATTTGAAGTCGGCATGATCTCTGTTGTGTTCGCTTTCTTATTCGTCGACTTATTTGATACGGCTGGTACGCTCGTTGGTGTTTCTCAAAAAGCCGGTCTAACGGATGAGAATGGCAACATTCCTCGTCTAAACAAAGCACTACTTGCTGACTCAACAGCGACTTCTGTTGGTGCGTTGCTAGGTACGTCAAACACGACTTCATACATTGAAAGTGTTTCGGGCGTAGCTGCTGGTGGTCGTACTGGTCTAACCGCAGTGGTTGTTGGTGTACTCTTCCTGCTTGCGCTATTGTTCTCGCCACTAGCGGGTATGATCCCTGCGTATGCAACGTCAGGTGCATTGTTCTATGTAGCAATTTTGATGCTTTCTGGCTTGGTGAGCATTGATTGGCGTGACCTAACTGAAGCATCTCCAGTCGTTGTAACTTGTCTTGTGATGCCGCTTACTTTCTCTATTGCAGAAGGTATCACCCTAGGCTTTATTGCGTATGCTGCTATCAAATTGTTTAGTGGCAAAGGCCGCGATGTATCGATGAGTGTTTGGGTTATGTCTGCCATCTTCATCGTTAAATACCTGGCCGGGTAATTACTTTTAAAAAGCTAGCGCGAGCAGCAAAAGCTGTTCGCGCTAGCTTTTTGCTTTTAGCGTTGTTCACTGAATTCGATTTTTCTGCGTAATAGGCGGAGAATTTTGATATCACCGTTGGTATTAACGGTGTGTTTCGGTAGAATAATCGTTTGCGCAGCTTGAAATCCTCGTCTCCTGACCTCTGGAGAGCATAGTGAATATTCCGCTTTAAAGCCGTTTCGCTAGATTTTGAGGATGCATATTTTCAAATTATTAGGTTATTACAATGAGTAAAAAATTCATTATCACTTGGGATGCGATGCAGACTTACTGCCGTGAACTGGCTGAGAAACAGATGCCAGCTGAGCAATGGAAAGGTATTTGGGCGGTAAGCCGTGGCGGTCTAGTACCGGGTGCTATCTTGGCTCGTGAACTGGGTATTCGCTACGTTGATACAATTTGTATCTCAAGCTACGACCATGATCATCAACGTGATATGACAGTGCTTAAAGCACCTGAAGGCGATGGTGAAGGCTACCTAATCGTTGAAGACCTAGTAGATAGCGGTGATACAGCGCGTAAACTGCGTGAAATGTACCCGAAAGCAAAAATTATTGCAGTATGTGCAAAACCGTCGGGTAAAGAATTGTTAGATGACTACGTAGTAGACATCGCGCAAGACACTTGGATCGAGCAACCTTGGGATATGTCTATCCAGTACGCAGAGCCAGTAAACCGCAAGCAAAAGTAATCGCTAGCGAAGAATATTGAGAAATGCCCCTTTATAGGGGCATTTTTTTTATTATCATTACATCTAATGCTAATAGCCAAAGGTTCTTCCTATGTCTGAAGACGTCAGTAAAAATCTTTCCGAGACTTTGTTCGTAAAACATAAGCAAGCGAAAGAAACCTCCGCGCTCACTCAATACATGCCAACCAGCAAAAAGATTCTTGATGATCGAGAACAGCAAGAAGATCGTGCTTGGTATCGTCATTTGCGTCGCTTGCAGTGGGCGTGGCAAGGCTTATCTCCAATTGAAATGGAAGGCGTGTTGTCGCGCATTGCTTCGTCAACGCATTCTCGTACTCACGATGATTGGTTAGATACTGTGATGGGGTATCACAGCGGTAACTGGACGTTTGAGTGGATCAAGTTAGGTATGGAACACCAACGACGTGCCAATGATCTTAAAGGTGAGGATGCTGCCGACGAGCTGTTTACCGCATCGTTGTGTTTCAGCATTGCGGGCTATCCTCATTTAAAAAACGACAACTTGGCGCTTCAGGCTCAGGTGTTAGCAAACAAAGCCTATTCTGAAGGGGCTGAGAAAACTCAATACACCATCAAGCAAATTGAGGTGCCTTACCAAAAACGCAAAATTATCGCTAACTTGCATTTGCCAAGAACCGATAAGCAGCTGCCAGTTGTGATGGTGAGTGCAGGACTCGACAGTTTACAAACCGACATGTGGCGTTTGTTCCGCAATCACTTTGCTCCTAAAGATATTGCAATGTTAACCGTCGATATGCCATCAGTCGGACACAGTTCTCATTGGCCTTTGACGGAAGATTCAAGCTGTCTTCATCAAGCCGTGTTGAATGAGCTTTATTCCATTCCTTACGTCGATCATCACAAAGTTGGTTTGGTCGGTTTCCGTTTTGGTGGCAATGCCATGGTTCGTCTGTCTTTTCTTGAGCAAGAAAAGATCAAAGCGTGTGTGGCACTAGGCGCACCGGTGCATGATCTGTTTACCTCACCGAAAAAGCTGCAAAAAATGCCGAAGATGTATCTGGATATGCTGGCTTCTCGTTTGGGTAAAAGCGCAGTTGATATCAACAGCATGGCTGGGCAGATGATGGCTTGGTCATTGAAAGTTCAAGGTTTCTTGAGCAGTCGTAAAACTAAGGTGCCAATTTTAGCGCTGAGCTTAGAAGGTGACCCCGTTTCTCCTTACAGTGACAACCAGTTAGTCGCGCTATTTAGCCACTATGGGCAAGCGAAGAAGATCAGTTCCAAGACAATTACAAAAGGATATGAGCAATCCCTCGATTTGGCGATAAAGTGGTTGGAAGATGAATTATTAAGATGACAAATCTCCTAATTTAGTTAAGAGTGATATACCTGAGCAAAAAATAAGCTCATGATAATAAAAAATAATAATCATTATTGGGTGTTTACTTTAACTATATGGAAACGGAGATTCATATGTCAGAGACGACTCAGGGTCCAACACACTTTCGCTTGATGTCAAAGCTGAAGGCCATTGGGCCTTACCTGCGTGAACCGCAATCACAAGAAGGGCGCTACTATTTTGATTGTCTATCTGTTTGTGTAGATGACAAAAAGTCACCTGAGAAACGCGAGTTCTGGGGTTGGTGGATGGATTTAGAATCCATCGAAGGGGGCTTTACCGCTAAGTACCATATTGGGAAATACAACAAAGAAGGGAAATGGGTGTCTGAAGCTCTGCCGCAAAAAGTGGTAGAGGAAGTGTACTTTACACAAAGTACCTTTCATCAGAAGCTCATTGATACCTTGGCTGAACACTTCAAACTCGAAGTGGAATATCATACCGAGTCATTTGATTTCGCCTGATTTGGCGGTTTTCTTTTTCGACTGAACAAAAAGGTGCGTTTTCGCACCTTTTCTCTTGTTAAATCCCTATTTGATTGTTAAAACATCCTCTCTTTATTTGTTTTTCACTTCAGAAGACATCATGACAACGAATCAACAAAACGCAGTTGTTTCGCAACCACAAACCGTCGTTGTGAAACTGGGTACAAGTGTGCTGACAGGTGGCACATTGGCACTAGATCGCGCTCACATGGTTGAGCTAGCGCGTCAGTGTGCTGAGCTTAAGAAACAAGGCCATTCAGTGGTAATGGTTTCGTCTGGTGCAATTGCAGCAGGCCGTGAGCATCTTGGATACCCCGCACTGCCCAACGAGATGGCGAGCAAACAGTTGCTTGCTGCTGTGGGTCAGAGTCGTTTGATTCAAACATGGGAGTCTTTGTTTGGTATTTACGGTATCAAGATTGGTCAAATGCTACTGACTCGTGCTGACTTGGATGATCGTGAGCGTTTTCTTAACGCGCGTGACACCATCAATGCGCTTGTGGCGAACGATATTATTCCAATCGTGAACGAAAATGATGCAGTTGCCACCAGTGAAATCAAAGTCGGCGACAATGACAACCTATCGGCTTTAGTGGGTATTTTGTGTGGTGCAGATAAGTTATTGCTACTGACAGACCAAAAAGGTCTGTTTACTGCTGACCCACGAAAAGATCCGAATGCAGAGCTGATCAAAGAAGTTAAAACCATTGATGACACGTTGCGTAAAATTGCTGGCGGCAGCGGTACAACACTCGGTACGGGTGGTATGGCGACGAAACTTCAAGCAGCCGACATCGCACGTCGCGCGGGTATTGAAGTTATTATCGCAGCAGGTAGCGCGCCAAACGTAATTTTTGACTCGTTGAGCACGGAGCCTCAAGGTACGCGTTTCCTACCTTGTTCAGAAGCATTGGAAAACCGTAAGCGTTGGATCCTCGCAGGTCCTGCAGCATCGGGTGACATTATCATCGATGATGGTGCAGTAAATGCGGTTGTTGGCAAAGGCAGTAGCCTACTGGCAAAAGGGGTCATCAAGGTGAGCGGTGATTTTGCCCGTGGTGAAGTTGCTCGAGTAACAAATTCTCATGGCAAACTGGTTGCGCGTGGTATTAGCGCCTACTCAAGTGAAGACTTGGCAAAAATTACTGGCAAACACAGTAAAGACATCATCTCTATTTTGGGTCATGACTACGGCTCAGAAGTGATTCATCGCGATGATCTTGTCGTCATTCAAGAATAGAAATTGAGGGAAGCAACGTGGATTTAACGAATATGGGTAAAGCTGCTAAAGATGCAGCTTTCGAATTGGCGACGGCGTCAACTGCTCAAAAGAACCAAGCTCTAGCGATCATCGCAGATGAGCTAGAAGCAAACTCAGCTGCGATTTTGGCAGCAAACGCAAAAGACATCGAACTTGGTCGCGAAGCTGGTCTGACCGATGCGCTGTTAGACCGTCTACTGTTGAATGAAGAACGCTTAACGGGCATTGCAAATGATGTTCGCAATGTTATCAGCCTAAACGATCCTGTGGGCAGCGAAATCGACAGTAAAGTGCTAGAAAACGGCATGTCTCTCTCTCGTCGCCGTGTACCACTTGGTGTTGTGGGTGTGATTTATGAAGCGCGTCCAAATGTGACCATCGACATTGCCGCACTGTGCCTGAAAACGGGTAACGCCAGCATCCTACGCGGTGGTAAAGAGACGTTTTTCTCTAACATGGAACTTGTGAAAGTTATCCAATCAGCCCTTGCAAAAGCAAACTTGCCTGCCGCTTCAGTACAGTACATTGAAAAGCCAGATCGCGAGCTGGTTTCTCAACTGCTTAAACTGGATGACTACGTTGATATGATCATCCCACGTGGTGGAGCGGGTCTGCACAAAATGTGTAAAGAGAACAGCACAATTCCAGTGATCATCGGCGGTTTTGGTATCAGTCACATTTTTGTTGATGAATCCGCGGACCTAGAGAAATCGCTAAACGTGGTTGAAAACTCGAAAGTTCAACGTCCTTCGGCATGTAACTCGCTAGACACACTGCTTGTTCACGAGAAAGTGGCGGCGAAATTCTTGCCAATGATTGTCGAGCGAATGAGTGACAAAGTGACGTTTGTAGCAGAACCAAAAGCGAAAGCGCTAATGGCTCAAGCTACGCAAATTCGCGATGCCGCAGAAGGTGATTTTGATACCGAATGGCTAAGCTACACGTTAGGTGTAAAAGTTGTCGCTGACGTGAAGGATGCGATTGATCACATGCGGGTTCACAATGCGAGTCACTCAGATGCAATCATGACCAACAGCTTGATTAACTCAGAGTTGTTCATCAATTCGGTGGGCTCGGCTGCAGTTTATGTGAATGCGGCAACGCGCTTTACTGACGGTGCTCAGTTTGGCTTGGGGGCTGAAGTGGCCGTCTCAACTCAAAAGCTACATGCACGTGGCCCGATGGGTTTGGAAGAATTAACAAGCTACAAATGGGTCGGCAAAGCGAACTACTTAGCACGCAGTTAACAGATTCGACTCGATATTGATTGAAAAAGGGGCACTAGTGCCCCTTTTTGTTTTCTCTCACATATCAATTCCGCTACACTAGTCTGGCTTTTGGGACGGCCCCAATGGCACGTTATTTGGAGGTGATATGCATTGTCCTTTTTGTTCAGAGAACGATACAAAAGTAATTGATTCCCGATTGGTTGCGGATGGTCATCAAGTCCGTCGCCGCCGCCAGTGTTTAGCCTGTAGTGAACGTTTTACTACGTTTGAAACGGCAGAATTGGTCATGCCTAAAGTCATTAAGTCGAATGGCAATCGTGAACCATTCGATGAAGATAAAATGGTCGGTGGCATTCAGCGCGCATTAGAGAAACGTCCGGTAAGTGCCGACTCTATCGAGCTTGCAATCAGTATGATTAAGTCGCAGCTCCGCGCAACTGGCGAGCGTGAAGTACCGAGCCAAATGATTGGTAACTTGGTTATGGATCAGCTTAAAGAGCTCGACAAAGTGGCTTACATCCGTTTTGCATCGGTTTATCGTAGCTTTGAAGATATTCGTGAATTCGGCGAAGAAATTGCCCGCCTTGAAGACTGATTAAATCATGCCTCAACACACTTCTGCGTCTCCATTTTCTCCTCAAGATTTTTCAATGATGTCGCGTGCGCTCAAATTAGCTCGACGCGGCATTTATACGACGGCTCCAAACCCGAACGTCGGTTGCGTAATTGTTCGTGATGGCGTGATCATTGGTGAAGGTTATCATCATCGCGCTGGAGAGCCCCATGCTGAAGTGCACGCGATGCGCATGGCTGGTGATAAAGCTGAAGGTGCAACGGCATACGTTACCCTTGAACCGTGCTCCCACTATGGACGCACGCCACCTTGCGCTGAAGGATTGATAAAAGCCAAAGTGGCGCGAGTAGTGTGTGCGATGGAAGATCCGAATCCAAAAGTGGCTGGACGTGGCATCCAAATGCTACGTGAAGCCGGGGTTGAGGTTCAGGTTGGATTGTTAGAAAACGATGCGATTGAGCTCAATCGTGGCTTCATTAAATTCATGCAAACAGGCATGCCATTTATCCAATTAAAAATGGCAGCAAGCTTAGATGGACAGAGTGCGCTAAGTAATGGCAAGAGCCAATGGATCACCTCCCCACAGGCTCGCCAAGACGTGCAGCGTTATCGAGCGCAAAGCGGTGGTATTCTGTCTACAAGCAAAACAGTGATGGATGATAACGCTTCTCTCAACGTTCGTTGGGACGATTTGCCGCAGACTGTTCAAGCGCACTATGAGCTGACGGAAGTTCGCCAACCAGCAAGGGTAATACTCGACCGTCAACAGAAACTGAGTGATGACCTTAAACTGTTCAGTACCGAAGGTGAGCGAATTATTGTCAGCAGCGAAGGCGATGTTTGCCCACAACTCGATCAAAGCGGAAAAATTGATTTAGCTGCCACCCTAAAAGCGGTCGCGACTCAGCGTAATATCAACCATTTATGGGTGGAAGCTGGCGCGACGCTCGCGAGTTCTCTAATCAAAGCTAACCTTGTAGATGAGTTGATTGTCTATCTCGCTCCGAAACTAATGGGAAGCGATGGACGTGGTTTAATTGGCGCACTGGGATTGACGGAGATGGCGCAGGTCATCGATTTAAATATTACTGATGTGCGAATGGTGGGCAGAGATATCCGTATTACCGCCACCCTTGTACGTAAAGAAATTTAGAAAAGAAGCACTATGTTTACAGGAATTGTAGAAGCAGTTGGTAAATTAACTGCGATTACGCCAAAAGGCGAAGATATTACCGTTACGGTAGAAGTAGGTAAGTTAGACATGTCTGACGTAAAGTTAGGCGACAGCATCGCAACTAACGGTGTGTGCTTAACGGTGATTGACTTTGGAAGCAATTACTACAGCGCAGATTTGTCTCTCGAGACCTTGAAAAAAACCGGTTTTGCAAACTACCAAGTAGGCGAAAAGGTTAACTTAGAAAAAGCCATGCTGCCGACGACACGTTTTGGCGGACACATTGTATCTGGACACGTGGACGGCGTGGGTGAAATTGTGGAGCGCAATCAAGTTGGTCGTGCGATAGAGTTTTGGGTCGCGATGCCTGCTGAGATCAGCAAGTACGTGGCAGAAAAAGGCTCTATCACCGTTGATGGTATCAGCTTAACGGTGAATGATTTACGTAAAAACGCATTCAAACTGACGATTGTGCCTCACACCAGTGAAGAAACCACCATCGACCAGTTCCAAGTGGGCCGCAAAGTGAATTTAGAAGTGGATGTGTTGGCGCGTTATATGGAACGCTTGCTGCAAGGCCAGCAAGAAGAGCAGCCTGAATCTCGCATCACCATGGACTTCTTACAACAAAATGGCTTTGCGTAAGCGCTCTGCCACGTTGCGATAATTGCCATAACAGACCGGATTCACAGAACATCGTTAGGGCAATTGACTTGCATTGTGCAAGGCTCAAACTGTTGATGTCATTACCATTGCGATAAGATTTCACGCATTGCTGTCGGAAAATAAATTTTAGAATAACGGGAAACAGAATATGCCAATCAGTACACCACAAGAAATTATTGATGATATTCGCGCAGGAAAAATGGTCATCCTAATGGATGATGAAGACCGTGAGAATGAAGGTGACTTGATCATGGCTGCCGAGCATATTACGCCGGAAGCGATCAACTTTATGGCGACTTACGGTCGTGGCTTGATCTGTCTGACCATGACTAAAGCGCGTTGTGAAAATCTCGGCTTGCCGCCAATGGTGCAAGACAACAACGCGCAGTACACCACTAACTTTACCGTTTCTATCGAAGCTGCTGAAGGCGTCACCACGGGTATTTCAGCGGCTGACCGCGCACGTACCGTTCAAGCTGCGGTTGCGCCAAACGCAAAAGCGGCGGACTTGGTTCAACCGGGTCATATTTTCCCCCTTGCTGCGCAAGATGGTGGTGTATTGACTCGCGCTGGTCACACCGAAGCAGGTTGTGATTTAGCTCGCCTGGCGGGGCTTGAGCCTGCTTCTGTGATTGTTGAGATTCTAAACGACGACGGCACCATGGCTCGCCGCCCTGATCTTGAAATCTTTGCTGAAAAACACGGCTTGAAGTTAGGCACTATTGCGGACCTTATCGAATACCGCAACAACACAGAAACGACCATTGAGCGTGTAGCAGAATGCAAACTGCCAACTGAGCACGGTGAGTTCACTTTGGTGACTTACAAAGACACCATCGACAATCAAGTGCATTACGCGATGTGCAAAGGTGATTTGGCCGGCGAAGCGCCACTGGTTCGTGTGCATCTACAAGACGTATTCACCGATGTATTACGCAGTGACCGCAATGCAGAGCGCAGCTGGACACTGGATAAAGCGATGAAGCGTATCGGTGAAGAAGGTGGTGTTCTGGTTGTTCTTGGCAATGAAGAATCAACCGAGTTGCTCATCCACCGCGTGAAGATGTTCGAAGCGCAAGATAAAGGCGAAGCACCGACTTTAGCGAAAAAGCAGGGCACGTCTCGCCGCGTGGGAGTGGGGTCGCAAATTCTCGCTGACCTTGGTGTTCACGATATGCGTCTTCTGTCTTCGACCAACAAAAAATACCATGCATTGGGCGGTTTCGGCTTGAATGTGGTTGAATACGTTTGCGAATAAGAAGTGAACGATAAGTTCCTAGTCCCATGCACACCTATTTTGGTGTGGACTAGGAACTCGTGACACGCGGCCAATTTCCATTAGATATTGCTCACAAATTTGTGCTAGAATCCGGCGATTCTCACTTGATGAACAAATTTCACTTATAAATAGAGTTAAAGGAAAGCTTATGAAAGTGATCGAGGGTGGCTTCCCAGCGCCAAATGCAAAAATTGCTATCGTTATTTCTCGCTTCAACAGTTTTATTAACGAAAGCTTACTTTCTGGTGCGATCGATACACTAAAGCGTCACGGACAAGTAAGCGAAGACAACATCACTGTTGTTCGTTGTCCAGGTGCCGTAGAACTACCTCTAGTAGCTCAACGTGTTGCTAAAACTGGTAAATACGATGCGATCGTATCTCTAGGTACAGTAATCCGTGGCGGTACACCACACTTTGATTATGTTTGTAGTGAATGTAACAAGGGCCTAGCGCAAGTGTCTCTGGAATACAGTCTTCCAGTCGCATTCGGTGTGCTGACTGTTGATACTATCGATCAAGCGATTGAACGCGCAGGAACCAAGGCTGGTAATAAAGGTGCAGAGGCTGCACTAAGCGCACTTGAAATGATTAATGTACTATCTGAAATTGATTCCTAATGGGGGCCAGTGTGAAACCAGCCGCACGTCGTAACGCACGTCAATTCGCTCTACAGGCGATCTACTCATGGCAAATTACTAAAGAGAATGTTGCCACGATTGAAGAACAGTTTTTGTCTGGCGACAAATACGATGAAGAAGAACTTCGTGCATCTGAGCCAGCACTTGCTGCCCCAGAAACAGACGTTGCTTACTTCCGTGAACTATTAAGCGGTGTTGTACTTAGCCACGCTGAGCTAGATAGCAAAATTCGTCCTTACGTATCTCGTCCTATGCAGGATCTAGATATGATGGAACTTGCTCTTCTTCGCCTTGCTATGTACGAGATGACTCGTCGCGAAGATGTTCCTTACAAAGTGGTAATCAACGAAGCGATTGAACTTGCTAAAGTATTCGCTGCAGAAGACAGCCACAAATTCGTGAACGGTGTGCTAGATAAAGCCGCACCACACGTACGTAAGAAATAACGATTTCTTCAATAAAAAGGTCAGCACATGCTGACCTTTTTTGTATGATATCAATGCCATTGGCATGAAAAGATAAATGAATTATGTCTGGTGAATTTAACCTGATTGATAAGTATTTTGTTGGCCGACAAAACCAGCGCAAAGACGTACACCTCGCCGCAGGGGACGATTGCGCTCTCGTTAAGGCGCCAGCAAATGTACAGATTGCTATCAGCACCGATACCTTGGTTGCTGGAACCCATTTCCTTCCTCACGCGAACCCTGCTTGGGTTGCTCACAAGGCGCTTGCATCCAACATCAGCGACTTAGCTGCGATGGGTGCAACACCTGCTTGGGTAAGCTTTGCATTGACCATGCCTGAAGTGGATGAAGAATGGCTCGCACCCTTCTGTGATGCGTTTTTCGAACTGGCGGATTACTTCGGTATTCAGTTAATCGGCGGTGATACAACGAAAGGCCCATTAAGCTTAACACTGACAGTGCAAGGTTTTGTGCCTGAGGGCAAAGCGCTGACTCGCTCTGGAGCGAAAGTCGGGGACTGGGTGTATGTCACGGGGAATTTGGGTGACGCAAAAGCAGGGCTGGATGTCATCTTAGATGAAACACTTCGCAGTCGCATTGGTGCTGATGAACTAGAAAAAGCCCACTACTTAAGTACTCCGAGAGTGTTAGCGGGGCAAGCTTTGGTAGGATTAGCATCTTCGGCGATTGATATTTCAGACGGCCTGATTTCGGATATCAAACATATTTTAAAACGCTCACAAGTTGGTGTGAGTATCGATGTGTCTCAATTACCAATCTCTTCAGAGCTGGTACAATTTTTAGATGATAAGGTCAGCGCACAGCAGTATGCTTTATCTAGCGGTGAAGAATACGAGTTGTGTTTCACTGTATCAGAACAAAATCGAGGTTCTTTGCAGAGTGCTTTGTCTTATAGCGGGTGCAAAGTGACGTGCATTGGCCAAATTAGACCAAATGGAACGTTTGAGCTTCACGATAACAACCAACCTCTCGACTGGGATTTAAGTGGTTTCGACCACTTTAAATAAGCTCATCGAGTTAAACTAGCAGTATAGGTTTAAGGATATGACCAACCCTCTTTCTCTGATCTCATTAAAGAACCCGTGGCATTTGTTGGCGACGGGGTTTGGCAGTGGTTTGTCGCCAGTAGTTCCTGGAACAATGGGCACGCTTGCTGCGGTTCCGTTTTTTCTGTTGTTGGCGCAGCTGCCATTTCCGGCTTATGTCGTTGTGGTATTACTTTCGTGCGTGATTGGCATCAAAATCTGCCAAGTCACGTCAGATGATATGAAGGTGCATGATCACGGTTCAATTGTATGGGATGAGTTTGCGGGCTTTTGGATCACCATGAGTATTGTACCAGCCCTGAATATTCCTATCACGGAATGGAAATGGTTGTTGACGGGTTTCATTCTTTTCCGCTTTTTCGATATGGTCAAACCGTGGCCAATAGGTTGGTTAGACAAACGCATCCATGGCGGGCTTGGCATTATGCTCGATGATATTGTGGCGGGTATTATGGCGGGTATTGCTTTGTTTCTCGTTGCAAAGTATGCGGGTTGGATGAGTTAGTACATCACCTATCACTCGAAGAACAACAAGAATTAAAAAGGGATGCCACTGGCATCCCTTTTTGCTATTTAATTGCTTACTTCGCAAGGTATTCCGCAATGGATTTTTCAATCCCTTTTGCGTCTAAACCAAGTTCTTCGTGAAGCTCTTCTTGAGTACCTTGATGGATGAATTTATCAGGTAAACCAAGATTGAGTACTGGTTTGATGATTTTCTCTTTCATCATAAATTCAATAACACCTGCACCAGCACCACCTGCGATTGCGTTCTCTTCTAGCGTGACAAGAACGTCATGTTCATCAGCGAGTTGGCGAATCAATGCTTCATCAAGAGGTTTGACGAAACGCATATCAGCAACCGTTGCATTGAGGTTTTTAGCTGCTTCTAGTGCATTCGGTAAGAAAGTACCGAAGCTCAGGATTGCCACCTTTTCACCTTTGCGTACCACTCGACCTTTACCAATCTCAAGAGCGGTAAACTCTTTTTCGATCTCTGTACCCATACCACTACCACGAGGATAACGTACGGCACTTGGTCCAGTGTGCTTATGACCGGTGTACAGCATTTGGCGACATTCGTTTTCGTCGCTTGGTGCCATGATCACCATGTTAGGAATGCAGCGCATAAAGCTAAGATCAAATGCACCTTGGTGTGTTTGACCATCTGCACCGACCAAACCTGCGCGGTCGATAGCGAACATTACTGGTAAGTCCATGATAGCGATGTCATGGATAAGTTGATCGTAACCACGTTGCAAGAAGGTTGAGTAGATAGCCACGATCGGATGATCGCCAGCAATTGCCATACCTGTCGCAAGTGTCACAGCGTGTTGCTCTGCAATTGCCACATCAAAGTATTGGTCTGGGAACTCTTTCGAGAAACGCACCATGCCAGAACCTTCACGCATTGCTGGCGTAATTGCCATTAGCTTAGGATCTTGCGCTGCCATGTCACATAAGAAGTCACCAAAAATCTTTGAGAAAGTTGGTTTGCCGCCACTGCTTTTTGGTAAGCAGTTATGGCTTGGATCGAACTTAGGGACGCCGTGGTAGCCAATAGGATCTTTCTCTGCTGGCTCATAACCTTTGCCTTTCTTAGTCATGATGTGCAGGAACTGAGGGCCTTTTAGCTCACGCATGTTTTTCAGTGTTTTAACGAGCTCATTCACATCGTGCCCATCAATTGGACCAATGTAGTTAAAGCCAAACTCTTCAAACAGAGTGCCAGGGACAACCATGCCTTTTAGATGTTCTTCAGTGCGACGAACCAGTTCTTTGATTGGTGGCACACCTGATAGCACTTTTTTCCCACCCTCACGGATTGAGGTGTAAAGACTACCGGAAAGCACTTTCGCTAGGTGGTTGTTTAGAGCGCCAACGTTTTCTGAGATCGACATTTCATTGTCGTTAAGAATCACCAACATGTCAGGGTGAACATCGCCTGCGTGGTTCATGGCTTCGAATGCCATGCCTGCAGTAATCGCACCATCACCAATCACACTGATGACTTTACGACCTTTCCCTTCTTTTTGAGCGCTGATGGCTAGGCCAAGCCCTGCACTGATGGAAGTAGAAGAGTGACCAACTGATAGCGTGTCGTACTCGCTCTCTTCGCGCCAAGGGAAAGGGTGTAAGCCGTCTTTCTGGCGAATCGTTGGCATTTGATCGCGACGACCCGTCAAAATTTTATGTGGGTAAGCCTGATGACCAACATCCCAGATAAGTTTATCTACTGGTGTGTTGTAAACATAATGCAGAGCCACAGTTAGCTCTACGGTGCCTAAGCCAGACGCTAAGTGTCCGCTAGATTGGCTCACTGAATTTAGCAGATACGTTCGCAGCTCATCACACAGAGTTGGTAATGTTTCTTTTGGAAGAAGACGCAATTCTTCCGGTGTATTTGCTAACGCCAGTGTTGGGTACTTTGAAATATCAAGAGTCATATAAATGCGCGCTTATAGTGTTAGTTTTTGCGCTCGATGACGTATCGGGCGAACTCTTCGAGTAACTGAGTATTGTATGGGATAGCTTCCAATGCTTGAAGTGCTTCCTGTAATAGAGTGTGAGCTTTCTCAATGGCTCCCTCTAAACCCAGCAGGGATGGGTAAGTGCTTTTGTTCAGTTCTTGGTCTGAACCTTGAGGTTTACCCAATGTTTCTGTGTCACTAATGATATCAAGAATATCGTCTTGAACCTGAAACGCCAAACCAATTGCTTTTGAATAGCGTTCTAAATGAGGTAAAACCTCGATACCTTTTTCACCAGCGGCCAGAGCACCTAATTTTACCGCACAATCAATCAGAGCTCCGGTTTTTTTACGGTGTATCTCTTCCATTTCTGCAAGAGAAACTTGGCGATTCTCCGCACCCAAATCCAATGCTTGGCCGACACACATGCCGTTCGCACCAGAGGAGTGAGCTAACGCTTTGATCATGTTGACACGTTGGTTTTCTGCGCTTGGGCTCAACGTACCGTCAGCAATGATGGTAAAAGCAAGAGTTTGTAGGGCATCACCGGTTAAAATGGCGGTCGCTTCATCAAATTTGATATGGCAGGTTGGCTGACCGCGGCGCAGATCATCATCATCCATAGCAGGAAGATCGTCATGGATGAGCGAGTAGGCATGAATACACTCGATGGCTGAAGCTGGAGTGTCTAGATCTTCAGGTTTACAGCCGAGCATTTGACCTGTGATGTAAACAAGAAATGGGCGAACGCGTTTGCCGCCTAACAAAAGGCCGTATTTCATTGCTTGAATCAATGGCTGCTCTTGATATGGAAGCTGTTCTAGCCACAAATTCAATTGCTGATTGTTTCTTTCTTGGAAAGACGTCAATGTCTGTTGCATCACATTGCTCACTACTGATGGTTATTCTGAATCTGGTTTGAAGTCGCTAAGAGGGGCTTCGTCATCTTCGCTAAGAAGAATGCTTACGCGCTGTTCTGCGTCGCTCAGTTTGGTTTGGCCAGCACGAGCTAAGGCAATGCCTCGTTCAAATTTACGTAAGGCATCATCTAGGGCAAGATCGCCGTTTTCTAATTGATCAACCAAGCTATCAAGCTCTTCAATGGTTGCTTCGAAGGTCATGTTTTCTGGTTTCTTGACCGCCATCTTTTTTCTGCCTTAATCAAGCCTTGAATAGGATGCACGAAAGTTACCTTAGCCTAGTTACTTGGTCAAATTTAACCTTACATAATTGTCACAAAATTGGCTCTAAACGGGTCTGATTAGACAAACCCCATATTTTAGTTAGGGTTGTTGGCGTTAATTTGTGATCTATTAGCTAAGATTTTCCTAAAAAATCTGTTCTAGTTGTCGATACAAGTAATAATCCGCCTAACGGCAGTATTTAAATAGCGTGAGGAGTGCTTTGTGGATTTAGCAACCCTAATAGGTTTGATCGGTGGTTTTGCCTTCGTCATCATGGCAATGGTGCTAGGTGGCAGTATCGGCATGTTCGTCGACGTTACATCGATCCTTATCGTAGTAGGTGGCTCTGCATTTGTAGTATTGATGAAGTTCACGCTCGGCCAGTTCTTTGGTGCGGCGAAAATTGCAGGCAAGGCATTCATGTTTAAAGCCGATGAGCCAGAAGACCTCATCGCAAAGATTGTTGAAATGGCCGATGCGGCGCGTAAAGGCGGTTTTCTCGCTCTGGAAGAGATGGAAATCAACAACAGCTTTATGCAGAAAGGCATTGACCTTTTGGTGGATGGTCACGATGCGGACGTGGTTCGCGCTGCGTTGCAAAAAGACATTGCCTTGACGGATGAGCGACACACGCAAGGCACGGGCGTTTTCCGAGCGTTTGGTGACGTTGCTCCAGCGATGGGGATGATCGGTACGCTGGTTGGTCTGGTTGCGATGCTTTCGAACATGGATGACCCAAAAGCGATCGGTCCTGCAATGGCGGTAGCCCTTTTAACCACACTTTACGGTGCGGTGTTGTCAAACATGCTGTTCTTCCCAATTGCCGATAAGCTTTCTTTACGCCGAGATCAAGAAACGCTTAACCGCCGTTTGATCATGGACGGCGTACTTGCCATTCAAGATGGTCAAAACCCACGAGTTATCGACAGCTACCTGAAGAACTACCTCAACGAGGGTAAACGTGCTCTTGAGATTGATGAGTAATCGCGGAGATTTGTGATGGATGATGAAGATAACAAATGCGATTGTCCGCCACCCGGTCTCCCGTTGTGGATGGGGACATTCGCGGACTTGATGTCGCTGTTGATGTGCTTCTTCGTACTGCTGCTTTCATTCTCTGAAATGGATGTTTTGAAGTTCAAACAGATTGCTGGTTCGATGAAATTTGCATTTGGTGTGCAAAACCAACTGGAAGTGAAAGACATTCCTAAAGGCACCAGCATCATCGCACAAGAATTTAGACCAGGCCGTCCTGAGCCGACACCGATTGATGTCATCATGCAACAAACCATGGATATCACTCAGCAGACGCTAGAATTCCACGAAGGTGAGTCTGACCGAGCTGGTGGTACTAAGCGTGATGAAGGCAAGCTGACGGGCGGTCAATCACCGGAAACCTCGACGCAAAGCAATCAGTCCGCAGAGTCAGACATGCAACAGCAGCAGTCTGAAGAGATGTCACAAGAGATGGAAACCTTGATGGAGAGCATCAAGAAGGCGCTCGAACGTGAAATCGAACAAGGTGCGATTGAAGTGGAGAACCTCGGTCAGCAAATCGTTATACGAATGCGAGAGAAAGGCGCATTCCCAGAAGGTTCTGCATTCCTGCAACCGAAGTTCAGACCATTAGTGCGACAGATTGCTGAGCTAGTGAAAGATGTGCCAGGTATTGTCCGAATCTCTGGTCACTCAGACAATCAGCGTTTGGATTCTGAGCTGTATCGCTCGAATTGGGACTTGTCATCGCAGCGTGCGGTGTCGGTCGCTCAAGAGATGGAAAAGGTCAGAGGTTTCTCGCATCAGCGTCTTCGTGTGCGAGGTATGGCGGATACCGAGCCTTTGGTGCCGAATGATTCTGATGAAAACCGCGCACTTAACCGTCGTGTTGAAATCAGTATCATGCAAGGTGAACCTTTATACAGTGAAGAAGTGCCCGTTATTCAATAACAAAGCGCGTCTATAAATAGTTCAGAAGATAAAAAGCGAGCAGAGTGCTCGCTTTTTTATTAAAGACTTTTAGTCGAGAGTCGCTTGTTCTTAAAATCGTAGCCTTGCCTGCAATCCAAGGCATTCTCGCTGCACCTAGCATCTTAAGGTTGTTTGGGTATATAATCTTGCGCCCTAAAAGTGAGCTCATTACATCGTTGAAAACGGCGTGCCTTTCACGCGGATTTCGATTTGATTCTATAGTTATGAGAGTTCACTCATTGTTGATTGCGAAACTAACCTGCGAATTAGACTATGAAATTTATTGTAAAGCCCCATCCAGAAATTTTTGTAAAAAGTGAATCTGTGCGTAAGCGCTTCACAAAGATTTTAGAGTGCAACATTCGTAATATCGTCAAGAGCCGCACGGAATCTGTCGCAGTATTTAACCGTCGTGATCACATTGAAGTGACCTCTGAGAGCAACGAATACCACGCTGAAGTTTTAGAAATCCTGACTCACACGCCAGGCATTCATCACGTTCTAGAAGTGAAGCAATCAGAGTTTAAAGACCTGCACGACATCTACGAGCAGGTGCTGGAACTGAGCCGTCCGCTTATTGAAAATAAAACGTTTGTGGTTCGTGCAAAACGCCGTGGTAAGCATGACTTCACGTCTATCGAGCTTGAACGTTACGTTGGTGGTGGTCTAAACCAAGCAGTAGAAAGCGCACGCGTTAAATTGCACAACCCTGATGTGACGGTAAAAGTTGAAGTATCGGGTGACAAACTTAACCAAGTGTTGGCGCGTCACAAAGGTCTAGGTGGCTTCCCTCTAGGTACTCAAGAAGACGTACTAAGCCTGATCTCAGGTGGTTTCGACTCTGGTGTATCAAGCTACCTACACATCAAACGTGGCTCTAAAGTTCACTACTGTTTCTTTAACCTAGGTGGCCCAGCTCATGAAATCGGCGTTAAGCAGGTTTCTCACTACCTATGGAACAAATACGGCTCATCAGCGAAAGTGCGTTTCATCTCTGTTGATTTCGAGCCTGTAGTTGCAGAAATCCTAGAGAAAGTTGATGACGGCCAAATGGGCGTGATCCTGAAGCGTATGTTCATGCGTGCAGCAGGTATGATTGCTCAGAAGATGAAGATCGAAGCATTGGTAACAGGTGAAGCTCTTGGCCAGGTATCTAGCCAAACGCTAACGAACCTTCGTCACATCGATAATGTTACGGATACGCTGATTCTGCGTCCTCTTATCAACTGGGATAAAGAAGACATCATCAACTTAGCTCGTGAAATCGGTACAGAAGACTTCGCGAAAACCATGCCTGAGTACTGTGGCGTGATCTCTAAGAAGCCAACAGTAAAAGCGGTGAAAGAGAAGCTAGAAGCAGAAGAAGCGAAGTTTGACTTCAGCATTCTAGAAAAAGTGGTTTACGAAGCGCGTCAAATGGACATTCGTGATATCGCAAAAGAATCTGAGCAAGCGGCACCAGAAGTTGAGCAAGTACAAGCAGTAGAAGAACACGCGGTAGTATTGGATATTCGTAGCCCTGATGAGGAAGATGATAACCCATTAGAAATCGAAGGTGTGGATGTGAAACACATTCCGTTCTACAAGCTGGGTACGCAATTCGGTGACCTAGACCAGTCGAAAACTTACCTACTGTACTGTGACCGTGGCGTAATGAGCCGTCTGCAAGCGCTTTACTTGCAAGAGCAAGGCTTTAACAACGTGAAAGTTTACCGTCCATAGTCACTCAGTAAATAAACACACTTTCGATGTCCGCCAATGGCGGTGATCTGAAGCAGACCCAAAGCGCAAATTGCTGATGTAATTTGCGCTTTTTTGTTTTTGATCGCGCAATAAAGAAGCGGAATTCAGCATAATGTTGAGGTTTATCGCAAAGCTATATTGGTTGTGTTGATATAACGATAATTAATCCGAAATACAGATAAAAAGTGATGTTGATGCCAGATTTGAAAGGTGGGATTTTCTTTAGATAAAAAAACACCGCCTAAAAAGGCGGTGTAACAAATTTGACAGACAGGTCAAAAATAAATACAGGAAGTATCTGTTTTGTCACAGGGAGTGTGGACAAAACATCATGGTAGAAATCTACCTAACTCGAAATACGAGTTTGCAAACACAACATCGCAACAACGAAGCCAATTGATTTCCAAGGAAATCAAGCCGTTCAGGCTCGTGTTGCGGGGTGAAATATAGAATTTATCTGGCTGTTCGACAACGGACATTTTATAATGTTTCAGATTAAAAAAACTAATCCTATTTGAGGTCCCATATGTCTCGCAGATTGCCTCCTTTAAATTCGCTTCGAGTATTTGAAGCAGCCGCTCGTCATCTCAGTTTTACGCGTGCGGCAGAAGAGTTATTTGTGACTCAAGCCGCAGTGAGTCATCAAATTAAAGCCCTAGAAGAGTTTCTATCTCTAAAACTTTTCCGTCGCCGTAACCGTTCTTTGCTGTTAACAGAAGAAGGGCAAAGTTACTTTCTCGATATCAAAGACATCTTTACCTCGATTGCTGAAGCGACCGATAAGGTATTGGAACGTAGTGAAAAAGGCGCGTTGACCATCAGCTTGCCACCGAGTTTTGCCATTCAGTGGTTGGTGCCTCGTTTGGCGGACTTTAATGCTCAAGAGCCAGACATCGATGTGCGCATCAAAGCCGTGGATATGGATGAAGGTTCACTGACTGATGATGTAGATGTAGCGATCTACTATGGCCGTGGGAACTGGCCGGGTTTGCGAGCGGATAAACTGTACCAAGAGTTTCTGATCCCACTTTGTTCACCTTCGTTACTTTTAGGTAACAAACCATTAGAATCTCTAAGTGACCTCAAATTACACACTTTGTTACATGATACTTCGCGTAAAGATTGGAAGCAGTTCGCTCGTCATTACAACATTGAAGGCATTAACGTGAATCACGGCCCGATTTTCAGTCACTCGACTATGGTGCTGCAGGCTGCTGCACACGGACAAGGCGTAGCATTGGGTAACAACGTGTTAGCGAAACCAGAAATGGAAGCGGGACGGCTGATTGCGCCATTTGATGAGGTGCTTATCTCCAAAAATGCCTTCTATGTGGTGTGCCATGAGCAGCAGGCAGACATGGGACGCATCGCGACATTTAGAGATTGGATGCTGGCAACGGCGAGAAAAGAACAAGAGGAAGTATTGGATGAGCCAGTGGATAGTTGAGGGGCCTAAAAACGGGCCGCTGTTTGTTTTTGCTCACGGCGCAGGGGCGGGGATGGAGCATGACTTCATGACTGCTGTCGCCAAAGGATTAGTTGAGCAAGGCATTCGTGTGGTGCGTTTTAATTTCCCTTACATGGTGAAACGTTCGGAAGATGGCAAAAAGCGTCCGCCCGATCGCGCACCAAAGTTGCTCGAAGCATACAGCGAAGTGATCGCTCACTTTGCTTCTTCTCCCGTGGTCATTGGTGGCAAGTCGATGGGAGGGAGAATGGCGAGTTTACTCGCAGAGCACGAGCTGGTGGCGGGCATTGCCTGTTTAGGCTTTCCATTTCACCCTCCGGGTAAGCCAGAAAAATTCAAAGGTGATCATCTTGCAAGCATCGACAAGCCCACTCTGATTCTTCAAGGTGAGCGAGATACTTTTGGTAAGCGTGAAGAGTTTGATGAGTTTGTCTTTTCTCAGCAAGTGAAAGTGAGCTTCTTACCTGATGGCGACCATAGCTTTAAGCCGCGCAAGAGCTCGGGACATACCGAAGCGGGCAATATTGCACTTGCAGTAGAGCAACTGTCAGCATTCATCAATGAGGTGTTCAGTGAAAAGTAAGTGGTTACTCTCTTTTACGGGACTTTCGGGACTAGTTTCTGTTGCACTAGGCGCTTTCGCAGCGCACGGCCTAAAAGCCAAGCTTGCGCCTTATCTGCTTGGCGTGTTTGAGACGGGCGTGTTGTATCAGTTCATCCACACCTTAGCGGTTGCATTTTGTGCCATTTTGCTTCTGCTCAATTTGGGACAAAAAGCACAAAAATATTTTTTCATCGCGGCGATTTGCTTTATCATCGGCATCTTTTGTTTTAGCGGCAGTCTTTACGCGCTGGCGCTGACGGGCATTAAATGGTTTGGACCAATCACCCCAATGGGAGGATTCATGTTCATGATCGGCTGGTGTCTGTTCTTTTTTGCTGCGTTTAATATCAAAGAGGTCTCCAAGTGAAACAACTAATGCTCTATTGCCGTGCTGGCTTTGAGAAAGAGTGTGCTGGTGAAATTCAGGACAAAGCGACACAGTTGGAAGTGTATGGCTTCCCTCGTGTGAAGAAAAACTCAGGTTATGTTGTCTTCGAGTGTTACCAAGATGGAGACGCAGAGAAGCTAGTTAAAGGCTTAGACTTTAGCTCATTGATTTTTGCGCGTCAGATGTTTGCTGTAGCGGCTGAATTTGAAGCGCTGCCAAGTGAAGACCGCATCAGCCCAATTCTTGCCGAGCTGTCAGAGTTTGAATCGTTCCCACGTTGTGGCGATCTACGTATCGAAACGCCAGATACGAACGAAGCAAAAGAGCTATTGAAGTTCTGCCGCAAGTTCACCGTACCAATGCGCCAAGCGTTGCGTGGAAAAGGCTTGATGTGGAATAAAGACAACGCGAAGAAGCCAGTGCTACACATCTGTTTTGTCGCACCGGGTCATTGCTACGTGGGGTACTCACTACCGGGCAACAACTCGCAGTTCTTTATGGGTATCCCTCGCTTGAAATTCCCAGCAGACGCACCAAGCCGTTCAACGCTAAAACTGGAAGAAGCTTTCCACGTATTTATTCCGCGAGATGAGTGGGATGAGCGTTTAGCGCCAGGCATGTGGGGCGTTGATTTAGGTGCATGTCCAGGTGGTTGGACGTACCAATTAGTGAAACGTTCTATGTTCGTTCATTGTGTTGATAATGGCATGATGGCAGACAGCTTGATGGAAACCGGTCAAATTAAGCACCACATGGTGGATGGCTTTAAGTTTGAACCAGACCGCAAGAACGTGACTTGGATTGTGTGTGATATGGTTGAGAAACCAGCTCGCGTGGCACATCTTATGGGCCAATGGCTGCTTAAAGGTTGGGCGAAAGAAGCCATCTTTAACCTGAAATTGCCAATGAAAGGTCGTTACGATGAAGTACTGCAAGATCTTGAAAATCTAAAAATGTTTTTGATTGAGAACAAGGTGAAATTCAAGCTGCAAGCGAAGCATCTGTATCATGACCGTGAAGAGATCACGATTCACATTCAGTGTCTATCTAATATCTCTCCGCACTAAGTTATCGTTTCTATGTGGTTGAACACTATCAAAAAAGCGCCTACTTCAGGCGCTTTTTTATTGTGGTTTAGGAATCGCGACAGTCACTCAATTACTGGTTGGTTGGCCACATCTGTTCCCATTTTACTGATTCCATGTTGTCTTCGATGCTATCTGGCGTTTGAGCAAAAAAGTCTAATCCAGTTTGACGTTCAACTTCGTCAATGGTGGTAATAAAGTTGGCTAACTCAGAGCTTGAAACATCACGATGCGGGACAATGAACGCAATGGCTTCATCAAAGCTTGGATCAAGAATGACTTTGTAAAATGCGCTCGGGATCGCCACACCATTACCGATTGTTCCTTCGTTACCTTGGTAAATCGGTCCGGTCACCACATAAAGCTCATTGTACTCATTGGCGAGATCACGAACATGTTCCTCTAGAACTCGCCAACCAACTCGGTTAAACCCCGGCAGTTGAGGCGACATGTTACTCATCAAAAAGCTTTGCTTCATTGACTCTTGGGTGAAATCCATTGTCGCTGACGGCGCAAGGTGCCCTCTGTCGTATCCTGAGCCTTTGTAGTCTGCTAGGGTAGAGCGAGCGTAATCCGGCATTTCAGTGTCTTCTTGGAAGGCGTTACTGCGTTTGTTGGTGATGTTCACGCTTTCCGCGGTAATGTGGTAAGCAACCCAGTCTGCATTTTTGGTGTTGTAGTTGTACCCAACCGCATAGCCATCTCGGCAAAGGAACTGATCGCTGTTGCTTGAAGGTATGCCTTTATCAAGGTGTTGACCACAAGTTTCCGCAAGAGTAGGGAAGGATAGGAGTGTGACTAAAGATACTAAGATGATGTTTTTCATTACTTTTCTCCATTATTAAGAGATTTAAAAATAATGAAATTACTCACTAAGACTGTGAATTAGCTTATAAACTAATCAGTATCTTGTAGGTTAGTGACGAGGTAAATATCATTGCCGTGAATGTAAAGGGTTACACAACAGATTTTATAAACGTGTTGTCTAACCCAAAACTCACAGCGTAAAAGAGATGTGCTTACTCGGCTTTATTTGGTCCGGTAAAGCGAATGTCTTGCAGGTTAAAGCCGAGCTCGATATCGCATTTCAACGCAGCTACTCGTTTACATAGACGTGCAGACTCAATGTGTTCATCCAGCTTCTTGCGATATTTTGGTGCAAGTTCATCGCTGGCGTAGGCCGCTTCAATGTCTTCAAATTGAGTTAGGATCTCTTTGGCAGCTTTTGGTCCAATGCCCGGAACGCCCGGCACTTGGCTTGAACTAATGCCAGTTAACCCCCAATAATCAGCGAGTTGGCTTGGCTTTACGCCAAACTCTTTCTCGATAAACGGTTCATCCAACCAACGGTGTTGAAAGTAATCGCGAATTTGCAGCGTCGGTGAAAGTAACTGGCAGTAGCCTTTGTCGGTTGAAACGATCGTTACTTTCTCGCCGTGGCTTGCCACTTTGGTCGCCAGTGTCGCAACTAAATCGTCCGCCTCATCGCCTTCTGATAGCAGTGAATCAATACCTTGCTCCCACCATGCTTGTTGGATGGCATCCAAACCTTGCATCAGCGGCTCTGGCATCGGTTTGCGATTTTGCTTGTAGTCAGGAAGGATTTCAGCGCGCCAACCTCTATCTTGTTCATGGTGATCAAACACCGCGATGATATGTGTTGGTTTCGCTTCGGAAAGAATACGCGTAAGGGTTCGCTGAGTCGTCGTGATGGTTCTTGCGATGTCAGTTGGATCCGGCTGTGCAGAGTGCACACGGCGAATCAAGTTGAGGGCATCAATAATAACAAGATGAATAGACATAATGACTTAGCAATAAAAAAGGGGCGTAATGCCCCTAGTGTAACGAATGCAAGCCAGACTATCGACCACCAATTTATGGATGGGCAATTCGATAGCATGGTTCGTAATCAGAACCGCCTGGCAATTTCATTCGATGCTGTTCAACGAAGTCTTGCAGTAGCTTGTCGAGCTTCTTCATCAGTACAGGATCGCCATGAATGGAAAATGGACCTTTGCATTCGATTTCGCGAATGCCCTCGGCTTTGACGTTACCTGCCACAATACCAGAGAAGGCTTTGCGTAAGTTAGCCGCCAGAACCTGAGGTTCTTGATCCAAGTTCAAATTCAACCCTTCCATTGATGTATGCGTTGGGTCAAATGGCAGTTGGAAATCCGGTTCGATTTTCAATGACCAGTTGAAGCTGTAAGCATCGCCTTTTTCTTTACGGTGAAGGCGTACATCTTCCATCGAGCGCTTCATGATACGTGCAACTTCTGCAGGATCATCAATGACGATTTGGTAGTGTTTTTGACCTTCTTCACCTAAGGTATCGCGAATAAACGCATCGATAGAACGGAAGTATTCTTCGCTCTCTTTTGGTCCGGTTAACACAATCGGCATCGGCTGATCAGCATTGTCTGGATGCATCATGATACCAAGAATGTACAGCAACTCTTCAGCAGTACCCGGACCACCCGGGAAGATCACAATACCATGCGCCATACGAACAAACGCTTCTAAACGTTTTTCGATGTCCGGCATGATGATCAGCTCGTTGACGATTGGGTTTGGCGGCTCAGCGGCAATGATTGAAGGCTCCGTCAAGCCAAGGTAGCGTTGCTCAGTGTAACGCTGTTTAGCGTGACCGATTGCCGCTCCTTTCATCGGGCCTTCCATCGCACCTGGTCCACAACCCGTACAGATATTAAGTTCACGTAAGCCAAGCTCGTTACCCACTTCGCGCGTGTATTGGTATTCAACGCCATTGATTGAATGGCCGCCCCAACAGACGACGAGATTTGGTTCAATACCGGGAGTGAGCGCGCCTGCGTTACGCAAAATACCAAACACAAGGTTGGTAATATGCGTTGGGTTAGTGAGATTGAGGCGCTGACTGTCAGCCAAGTGCATGTTCACGTAAACGATGTCACGCAGTACAGAGAATAAGTGTTCTTGAATGCCTTTAATGATCTCTCCATCGACAAACGCATGCTCTGGTGGGTCGGTCAGCTCTAGCTTAATGCCACGCTCGCGGCGCACTACATTCACATCAAACGATTGGTGTTTATCGAGAAGCTCTTTGGAGTTATCTGTGTGGCTACCAGAGTTCAATACCGCTAACGTACAGTTACGATAAAGCTGGTAAAGATCACTCGAAGCGGTTTTCTTTAAGCGTTCAACTTCCAGTTGGGATAGCAAGTCCATGCTACCTGCGGGGCTTATATGGGTAATCATAACGCCTCCTTGTGTTGCATTATTTTGAGGGATAGTTCCAACGCATCTTACTTAGTTGTACGTGTCGTTTTACTCAGATGGCTGGAGGGTTTGGTTTTCTGGTTATCGAGTCCCAAGCAACCTCAAGATGCCATATTCGTCATGAATGAATACATCATCTTGAAGTGACTTGGGTTTTAACAGCTTAGCAGACTGAAAGGGGATAAATGTGATAACTCGTTGAAAATGGGAGGTTATGAGCGTTTGATAGGGGGTAAAAGTGTTTGTTTGCTTGTTTTTTGAACGGTTTTTAGTTCCAGTTTAGCTGGTTTGTGCCCCGTTTTTTAGCGTCAGTGAGCATTTGCCCAAGGCGATCGAGCACATATTCTGGTGCGTCTGATTCCTTAAATGAAGTAGAGACGGCTGTCAGAGTAATGATGATGTTTTGCTCGCGGAACTTAAACGGCAGCTGACAGATATCGCGCTGAATATTTTTCATCAGTTCTAATGTGTATTCTTCACTTTGTTCTGGGATCAGCAGAATAAACTCTTCACCGCCAAAGCGAGCGACGGTTTCGGTATCAGACACGCGCTTATTGATAGCACGAGCGATGATCTTCAGCGCTTTATCACCAGCGGTATAACCATAGCTGTCGTTTACGGCTTTGAAGTTATCGACATCAAACAGTACCACTCGTAGATTTTGTTGAGAGCGAATCCAACGACGGTATTCGAGCTCAAGACGATCGTTAAATGCTGTTCGGTTGTAAACCTTCGTGAGTGGATCAAGCAACATTCGCTGTGTCTGGTCGTCTAAGCGGCGGCGGTAATCTTGTGTGGTTTCAAACACCGCTTCAAGCTGATTTTTGCTGTAGCTTAAACGCTCTTGCAGGGCCTGTTCTCTCTCTTCCGTCATCTTGAGGCGCTCGGTTAACGAGGCCATTTTGGCTAGCAATGGAGCGACTTCTTGTTTGAGTTCTGCTAAATCCTGTGCTTGGTCGAGAGATTGTTGGCTAAGCTCAACCAAACCATTCATTTCTGCATTCAGCTCTTGGCGATGCTCAAAATAAGTATGGTGTTGATCGACGTTTTGATGGACGGTTTTGAGGTTACTCGCCAGCGCTGAGTTTAACTGATCGAGAAATTGGCTTGACGCTTTGCGCTCAAACTTAGTCGCTTCGACGACTAACTTTAGAGTGCTTAACGTCAGCTCGATTAAGGATTCTGCATTCACGCCAAGCAACAGTTTTGCACGAATATCAAGCAGTCTCTCGCCACATTCGCCTTCAAAATCAAGTTCTGTAATCGTATGTTGCAGATCGACAGCGAGGCATTCTAGTTGAGATTTGTCTGGGTTGTTTTCGAATTCGCTGAGTTGTAAACGCGAGTTCGAAGTGATGATTTTAATCGCGCGTTCGTAGATGCTCAGTAGACGGGTAGCTTGATCGACTTTCTTCCCTGCGTGTACTTCCGAGAAGCTCATTAAGTTGCGCAGTTCGCGTTTTAACTGCGCTGGCAAACCCGTAACGCGTTGGAGTGTCTCACCGCTGTGTTTGATTTGTTCATCGAGGTAGCCGTTCTGTTTATCCATCGTTTTCGACTGCTGTTTGAGCATTCTTTCAAGTACCGCCAAACGCGGGATCAGAGTGCTGATGTCTTTTTGATGTTGCAGCTCTTGCTGAATTTCAAACAGATAGTTAGCAACTTGGGTGTTTGAGCCTTGGCAAGCAGACGACAAAGATGCCACAACGCGCTTGAGAACTTGTTGTTCTCGCTTAAATTTGAGCGAAGTATCACGATGTGTCAGCCTGAGTTGGTCAAGTTGACAACTCAGCTGATGAAGCTGCGACTGAATATCGGATTCCAAGATTCCCATGAAACGACTACGGTTAAGTCCATGTACTACTGACAATTAACTGATAATAACAAAAAACTTTATAGCGTCATTAGTTATTACGCTTAACCGATGGTTAATTATCCATTTTTTAATATTTTCTTGATGTCGTCCTCATTCTTGTAAGAGGAGTGGATCTTGATCAGGCCTTGGTTGATGGCATGTTGGCAAGCGGTTCTTATGTTACCGGTTGCAAAGCTTGCTGCTGGCGCGTTGTCTATGGCTTTCAAAAATACCCAATGACTTTGTTTATCTTTGAGGCTAACTTCGCGTGCAATGTGCGTCGCAAGTAGCAGTAAATCGAGCAGCTCTTCGTCATTGATAGCGGTGTAAGCACGAGGCAAGAACGGGTAGTCGCTGATGCCCATACGAATGATGCGATTGACGTTATGCTGAGTCGCAAATTCGTCTACCCACGCTTGGAATTTTTCAAACATGACTTCGGCAGAGGCGTCGCGGTCTGCGTTAGGTTCGATGTAGAGTAAGTTTGCATCCGAGAAGTGGTACAAACGTGCCGGTTTTTCGATGCGCTCTGCTAGGTATTCTCCGAATGCGCGTTCTAATTCCAAGCCCGCTTTGTAACCATTTTGAACGTACATGCTGCGTAAGAACGGTAGGTCGATCATCACAAAACGTAGTCGGTCGTTGAGCGGTTCATGGATAAGTTCACCCATTTGCCACTGTTCAAAAGTGTCACGCGATTTTTTCAGTGAGCGAGACAACTTCACGTTCAGCATGCGCAGATTACGTAAGCGAGAGCGGGAATGGGTAAAGAGGTCGTTACGAAGTTTTTCGATTTCACCCGCTTGGCGCTGCATGATCACACCGCGGCGCATAATGAACAAAAACATAACCAGAACGGTGATGAATAGAGCAAAGGAAATTTTCTGGAACTTACGATGTTCCATTTCCACCTGCTCTAGACGCTCTGATTGACCGACATAGTGAATAGTCTGTTCCGCAAACTCTTTTTGCTGACGGAACGCATCTTCACTAATTTGGTTGAGTTGTTTTTGCTCCAAACGCACTAAGCTGGTGTATTTTTTGTACGCTTGCAGTGACAGTTGATATTCGCCCGCCTGTTCGTAACCCAAGCCCAACAAACGGTAAGATTGCTGTTTGATGAAGTTTTTGTTTTCCGGCGCTTTTTCGACAAGCTCTAAGGCTTTCTTCGC
Source organism: Vibrio sp. VP6 (assembly GCF_028823755.1). Taxonomy (NCBI): domain Bacteria; kingdom Pseudomonadati; phylum Pseudomonadota; class Gammaproteobacteria; order Vibrionales; family Vibrionaceae; genus Vibrio; species Vibrio sp. VP6. The sequence continues at coordinate 37,374 of NZ_JAPEID010000007.1, read as the reverse complement.
GTTTTCAATTACTTTTTTGCTGTCGTTCTGATGATAAGCGAGACCAGACTGAAGTAGGGCGGCTTTCGCTTCAAGTTGAGGGATATCCGCGTATTCCAGTAACTCTGTCGCACGTTCCAAATATTGCTCTGCAAGTGCGTAGTTGTAGAGTTGCAGGTAAGTCGCAGCCAAGCTCAACCGAATCTTAATGGTGCGATTGATATTACGACTGGTGCTTTCGTGATCCAGTACGTTGAAGTAGTGCACCAAAGCAAGATTGAACTTGCCTTGATAAAAATAGATGTCGCCCATTTGTTCAAGTACATCGGCCAAAATAGGGGAGCTTGGGTAAGAGTCGTAGAAATCTGCAGCCTGAGACAGATATTCAATGGCTTTGTCGTAAACACGACGTTCTTGGAAAAGTCTCGCCAGCAAGCGGTTTACTTTGGCAAGGCGAGTACCGCTGTCACTTTCTATGGACTGCCAATAACCGTAAAGCAGTTCTGAAAGCGCAAGGTTGTATTTTTTACTGTTAAGGTAAAACTCACCAACAGAAGTGTAGTAATCAATTAAGGCCAAATCGGAACGACTGTCCTCAAGCATGCTTTTCGCTTGAGCATACAAACGCTCTGCGCCAACGTTATCGCCACGATGAGCCGCTAGCAGGGCTCGTTGCATCACTAGACGATAACGGACGCTGTCTGTACGTTGAAGTACAGAGTCGGCTTCGTCTAGCTGTTTTTCAATTTGATTGAGGGTGTCTTCGGCAGCTGAATAGTTGTGGTCGTACATCCAAATCATTTGGTTGCGCATGAGTTGCACATCCAAAGTCATGTAAGGCAGTTGGTATTCTTTCGCGAGCTTTTCTGCTTCATTGAGGTTATCGATCGCTGAGCGGACATTGCCCATCGTATAGTCGGCTTGCGCAATGATCTTGTGTGCTTCGATGGTGCTGGCTGGGGTACGAATACTGCGATCGGTCTCTTCTCGAGACATCGCTGAAGGGCTGCCGCTTTCTTTACGTTCGGTCAGTTCGCGTTGCGATAAGTAGTTTTTGGCTGCTTGCTTTGCTTGAGCTGGCTCTATCTCAGCCAGTTGTTGTGCTTCGTTAAGCAAAGCAGAAGATAAAATGGTCGCGTGAAGTGGCTGTGCCAAGAGTAGACAAAAAAAGCCTATTAATTTAATTAGACGCGAACTGTCCCAAAACATTCTTTTCGTTCCCTCGAACTGTTTTAGATAGCGGATAAACCCAAATGACTTCAACTTGCTTTTTATAGCCGGTTGAAGTCGTTTGGTATAGTAACATGCTTGGGCAATAAAAACGCCCGGCAATCCTCTTGATTGCCGAACTTATTTCTGCCTATCACGCTATTATTGACGAGCCATGCGATGATTATGAGCTGGCTTATCTTGTTCTGTCGAACGGTAAGGGTTGATATCCAAGCCGCCACGACGAGTGTAACGCGCAAACACCGTCAATTTGTTTGGTTGGCAGTATTTCATCAGGTCAGTGAAAATACGTTCTACACATTGCTCATGGAACTCGTTGTGTTCACGGAAAGACACCAAATAGCGCAGCAACTTCTCACGATCGATCTTGGCACCTTGGTAGCGAATTTCAACGCTCCCCCAGTCTGGCTGGTTGGTGATCAAACAGTTCGATTTCAATAGGTGGCTATGCAGCACTTCTTCTACTTGCTCTTCGCCAGCAGATCCTGCTAGCAAATCAGCATCAAAATCGTAGCTGTTGATTTCAATGTCTTGGTCGTCAATGCATTCGCCTTCCATTGTCACGATAGGTTGGTTGGTGTAGTGACCTACAGGGTTCACTTCGACCAATACCTTTTCGCCCGCGCATGCGGATAGGTCTTGCGTTAAACGCTCTGCTACTTCTTCCCAACTCGCGAAACGGGTTTGGTTATAGCTGTTTAGGTAGAGCTTAAATGACTTCGACTCAATTAAGTTTGCACTGGTTGCAGGAATGTACACTTCACCAACGGCCACTTGAGGCAAGCCTCTGCTGTTTAGCCAAGACAGTTCGTACAGAGTCCAAATGTCATGTCCCAAGAAAGGTAAGGTGTCGCCTAGTTCAAGGTCATCACGGTTTAGGCTGCGAGGTACAGGTTGCAGTAGGCTTGCATCGTACTGGTTAGCGTACTCAGTCTTTTTGCCCAGCGTCAGGCCAGCAAGCTCTTTAGCGTCAGAATATTTGCTCATACTTTGTGGTCGTTTTCGATTAGAATGGCGAGAATTTTACTGAATCCGCTGATTAATTGCTATCCGGCAAATTCTGCTATCTGACAAATAAGGAATGAGGAGACCTTCATGACCCAAACCGTTACTCAGGCGCTACAAGACTTCAGCCTGCGCTACCAACAAGCTTGGCAAAATAAGCATAATGAATTGCCTCGCAATGAGGAGCTTGCTGATCTTGTTTCTCCATGTGTCGAAGAGAAGTGTGACGGCGCGGTATTGTGGAAAGCATTCCCGCGAGAAGAGATGGCGGATTTTACTAACGTTGAAAATGCGATTGAGTTGACGCTGCATGAAGACATTAAAGCGTTTTATGGCTCTCAATACAGTGCGGATATGGACGCAACGTGGCAGACGAATCCTCTGACATTGCTTCAAGTTTGGAGCGATGACGATTTTGTTCGCTTACAAGAGAACATTTTGGGTCACTTGGTGACACAGCGTCGTCTAAAGCTAAAACCGACGGTGTTTATCGCAGCGACGGATGCAGAATTGGACGTGATTTCAATTTGTAACTTAACGGGCAATGTGATTTTAGAGCGTTTAGGAACAGATAAGCGCGAAGTGCTCGCAGAGAATGTTGTGGAGTTTTTGGCCAAAATTGAGGCTGCGGTGTAAGCATGTACGTTGTTGAGTTGCAATTTGAGTGTTTTGATAACACCACTGTCAGTGCGGTAGATAAAGCCATTAACGGTTTGATGGATGCGTTGCGTTACAACGGCCAAGTGCTAGGTCGTGAATTCCCGATAGTGATGGGCGATGGCGAATTTTTTGTGCGCGTGGTTTGCCCGGAACAAGACAGTTTGCATCCGCGTTATCATTCAGATTTCGTTAAAGTGTGCATGAATCGTTTGTCGGATGCGTCTTTGCTTGCGCCGAAAATGCGTATGCTTGGTCGTGATTTAAATTCAGAACAAGCGGCCGAAGACGAAGCGCCAAGTTGGCAAGTGCTCTACACGACGTATGTGCACACGTGCTCGCCACTACGCAGTGGTGAAACTTTGTTGCCAATTCCACTGTATCGTAATGATCCGACACTCAACGGCGATCATAAAGCGGTCATCAAATGGCAGACGGAATGGCAAGCGTGCGATGAAATCCAAATGGCGGGCGGGTGCCGCGCAGAGCATGCGGCGCTGCACGAGATTTGCGACGTAGACAGTGTGTTGTTCCGCCGCGGTTGGGATTTGCGTGGTCGTATCGAATACATCACCAAGATTCCAACTTATTATTACCAGTATCGCGTGGGCGGTCAGTCGTTGGAGAGTGAGAAAGCACGTAAGTGTCCGAAGTGTGGTGGAGAATGGCTGCTTGATGAGCCATTACATGACATCTTCTATTTTAAGTGCGACGAGTGCCGAATTGTTTCGAACATCTCTTGGGATCATATTAAATAGGTTCTCACCTGACGTAACTTGATAGATTGAGAAAGACTAAAAAGGGCTTTTTGTTTTCGAATAGTTCGTTTTTAGAAAAGTGGGATTACCAACCTTTCACTACGCCGCCTTTGAATAGTTTTTTCGCTGCTTCGTAAACTTCTTCAGTTTGGTAAGCTTTTACGAAGTTTTGTACGTTTTGAGCATTAACGTTCTCTTCACGCGCTACGATTAGGTTCACGTATGGAGATTCTTTATCTTCAACAAACACACCGTCACGCTCTGGAGACAGGTCGATAGAGCTTGCGTAAGTGGTGTTAATGATAGACAGCGTTACGTCATCCAGAGAACGGGGAAGTTGCGGCGCTTCTAGCTCAATGATTTCAATGTTCTTCGGGTTGCCTACGATGTCACGTACTGTAGCGAGTAGACCAACGCCATCACGTAGAGTGATCAAACCTTGTTGCTCAAGAAGCAGTAGTGAGCGACCTAGGTTGGTTGGATCGTTTGGAACCGCGATGCGTGCGCCATCTTGAATCTCATCCACAGATTTTACTTGCTTTGAGTACCCTGCGATTGGGTAAACAAACGAGTTACCTGCGATAGCCAGTTTGTAGCCACGATCTTTAACTTGTTGATCTAGGTAAGGTTTATGTTGGAAAGCGTTCGCGTCTACAGAGCCGTCATCTAGCGCAGCGTTTGGTGTTACGTAGTCCGTGAACGTAACCAGTTCAACGTCTAGGTTGTACTTTTCTTTCGCTACTTTTGCCGCTACTTCAGCAACTTGCGCTTCAGCACCTGCAATTACGCCAACTTTTACCTTGTTAACGTCCACTTCTTTATCGCCACAACCCGCTAGAACAAGAGCAGAAGCAGCAGTTGCTACAGTCAAAAGACCTTTAAGGCTAAATTTCATGTTTATCTCCTTATAATATGTATTTTCAATGCTTATCGGTGGTCTACACGGCGCACCACTGCGTCACCGATAGACTGAATAATTTGTACTAGAACAATCAACATCACAACGGTTACTGCCATGATAGTAATGTCGTAACGGTGGAAGCCGTATCGGATGGCTACGTCACCGAGGCCGCCGCCGCCCACCGTTCCTGCCATCGCAGAGTAGCTCACTAATGTCACTAGAGTAATCGTCACTGAGTTAACAATAGTCGGCATTGCTTCTGGTAGGAGAACTTTTGTGATGATTTGCGTTGGTGTTGCACCCATGGATTGCGCAGCCTCAACCAAGCCAGTTGGTACTTCCAGCAATGCCCCTTCAATAAGACGAGCGACAAACGGAATCGCACCAATAGTCAGCGGAACGATTGCCGCAGTTGTACCAATGAAAGTGCCCACTAACATCTTAGTTACTGGAATGATCGCAACCATCAAAACGAGGAAAGGAACTGAGCGCCCAACGTTAACCACTGCACCAAGAATTCCGTTCAGTTTGGTGTTTTCTAGCAAGCCGCCTTTCTTAGTAATATGCAGAATCACCCCCAATGGAATGCCGACCGCAAAACCCACTACGCCAGCAACCGCGACCATATAGATGGTTTCCCACGTAGCACCTAAAAGTAGTTTGCTGTTTAAACTTAGCCATTCAAAAATCGTATTAAAGGACATAACCAAGTACCTCTACTTTTACATTGTGCTCGCGCAGGTATTCAATTGCTGCACTGTCGTCTTGTTCATTACCAAACAGCTCTGCGACCATCATGCCGAACTTCACGCCGCCGGCGTAATCAAGATCGGAACTCAGAATGCTGACGTCGATGTTGTACTTACGCGAAATCTGCGACATCAACGGTGCATCTACGGTTGCGCCAGTAAATTCCATACGGACAAGAGGGTAGCTGCCTTCAACGCGATTTGGTTGCAAACGCGCTTGGTAATCTTCTGGAATGGAAAGATCCAATGTGGAACGAATGAACTCGTGAGCCAGTTCCGTTTTCGGGTGCGCAAAAATATCGCCAACCGTACCTTTCTCAACCAATTCACCACCACCGATGATCGCCACTTCGTGACAGATGCTTTTTACCACTTCCATTTCGTGGGTGATCAGTAGAATCGTGATGTTGAGTTTGCGGTTGATCTCTTTTAATAGCTCAAGGATGGATTGAGTCGTTGCAGGATCCAATGCGCTGGTGGCTTCGTCACACAACAGTACGCTTGGGTCGGATGCCAATGCGCGAGCAATAGCCACACGTTGTTTTTGACCGCCACTTAGGTTGGACGGATAGCTTTCGTGCTTGTCCGCTAAGCCAACGAGCTTTAGCAACTCAGTCACTTTTGTTGTGATTTGCGATTTGTCTTTGCCAGCCAGTTCCAGTGGTAGAGCCACGTTATCAAACACAGTACGAGACGAAAGCAGATTGAAGTGCTGGAAGATCATGCCAATGTTGCGGCGCGTTTCGACCAACTGCTTTTTGCTGAGTGTTGTTAAATCAACGCCATCAACGATGATGGAGCCAGAGCTTGGTGCTTCTAGCATGTTTACACAGCGGATCAGCGTACTTTTACCAGCGCCTGATGAACCGATAACACCGAAGATGGTGCCCTTGGCGATGTGTAGGTTAATGTCTTTCAGGGCAAGGATTTCCTTACTGCCTTGGTAGAACACTTTATTGACGTTTTTTATTTCTATCATGTTTCAACCTGCCCAGAGATAAGGGGAACTTCGCTGTCAAAAACGGCCTTTGACAGAACTTAATTTTGAGCTTTATCTCAATTCTCAGTTGATGCTATGGGTTAACCAGAATGAAGTCAATAGATATTTTTACGTCTAGACGTCTAAATGTATGGATGTTCTGTTTTGGAAAGAAAGAGGCGTAGATAACAACAAGAAGATGAGCGGAGGAGCACCCTCAGATTTACCGATTCTTGCCCAACAAATCAACCGTTTTGTCGAGGCCTAGAACGAATTAGATAGTGTTGAAGTTTATAAGGTATGTAATAATCTGATTAAACCGAGTTAATAGAGAAATACGTTTTGGCAAAACCTGCTGTTTTTATCGATCGTGACGGCGTGATCAACGTTGACCACGGCTACGTTCATGACGAACATGATTTTGAGTACATTGACGGTGTGTTTGAAGCGACAAAAGCGCTGAAAGATAAAGGTTACCTGTTGGTGCTTGTAACGAATCAATCGGGCATCGCGCGCGGTAAATTCAGTGAAGACCGTTTCTTGTCTCTGACACAATGGATGGACTGGAACTTCGTTGATAATGGCGTTGAGTTTGATGGTTTTTACTATTGTCCACATCATCCTGAGCATGGCATCGGTGACTACAAGCAAGATTGTGATTGCCGCAAACCTAAACCTGGTATGTTTATCTCTGCTCGCGACTTCTTGAAAATCGACATGGAAAAATCTGTGATGATTGGCGATAAAGCCGAAGACATGATGGCAGCAGAAGCCGCAGGTGTTGGCACTAAGATTCTGGTTCGCACAGGTAAGCCAATCACCGAGCAAGGTGAAGCATTAGCTACAGTAGTGCTCGATAGCATCGCAGATGTGCCAGCGTATTTACAAAAATAACACCACAATTTGCATGTTTAAGGGAAGCGTTTGCTTCCCTTTTCTTTTATTGCTGTTAAAGTTCAGTCACCTAAGCATTCATCCATTCTAGTTTGATCACTTATGAGCAAAAAACTCACCATTCTTGATATCGCGAAATTGGCAGGCGTTGGCAAATCAACAGTAAGCCGTGTGCTTACCAATGATCCAAAAGTGAAACCTCAAACGCGAGAGAAAGTAGAGCAAATCATTCGTGAATCTGGCTATGTACCGTCCAAATCTGCGCAATCAATGCGTGGCGGTAGCCAAAAAGTCATTGGAGTTATTATCTCCCGTCTGGACTCACCATCCGAAAATCGTGCTGTTGGTACAATGCTCAATGCATTGTATTCCGCTGGCTATGACGCAGTGATCATGGAGAGCCAATTTGATCGCGACAAAACCAACGAGCATCTAAACGTGCTTAAGCGTCGCAATGTGGATGGGGTGATTGTGTTTGGCTTTACTGGGTGCGATGAGCAAGCCTTAGCTGAGTGGGGCAATCGCATTGTGGTGATTGCGATGGATACCAATAACGTCTCTTCCATCAATTATGATAACCAAGGCGTGATAGACATGGCTTTGTCTCATCTTGAGCAGCAATCTCTCTCTCGCATTGCTTACATTGGTGTTGATCCTGAAGACAAAACCACAGGCTTGGCGCGTTTAAATGCTTATAAAGCTTGGTGTCAACGTAAGCAACTTACGCCTTGCTTCCAAACCGGTAAGCTTAGCCATGAAAGTGCTTATCAGTTGGTGGATCACGTTCTAAAAGCAGACACGCAAGCCATTGTGTGTGCCAGCGATACCATTGCATTGGGCGTAATTAAGCGTCTTCAAGAGTTAGGCCGTGAAGACGTGGTCGTGACAGGCGTGGGTGGTAACGAGTTGCTGTCTTTCCTTTTCCCTAAAGTATTTAGTGTTGACCCGGGTTATACCCTTGCGGGTGAAAAGTCCGCTAAGATGCTGATTAATCAATTAAATGGCGATGAAGAAGTCGTTCACTTCACTCAACATCCTGTTTGCCGTTAACCCGTTCTAAAACGATCTGCTCTAAAATTATACTGTGATCATTCTCAATTAATGGGACTGTTCCCATTTTGTTTTTTGTCTTTGGGTGGCAATATTAAAATTAAGAAGTGGGAATGTTCCCATTTATAAAAATAAAATGATGAATCGAATGTATCCAATACAGGGTGGACAAAGTTATGAGTAAGATTGCGCGTAAAGACGTGGAGCGTCTTATTGAGCTGGTCGGGGGGCCGGACAATATTGCCAGTGTAAGCCACTGTTTAACTCGCTTGCGTTTTGTTCTAAATGATACCGACAAAGCGGACACGAAACAGTTAGAAGCCTTGCGTATGGTGAAAGGTTGTTTTACCAACGCAGGTCAATTCCAAGTCGTCATCGGTACTGAAGTTGATGAGGTTTACAAAGTACTGATCGAGCTAAGCGGTAAAAGTGAAGCGAGCAAAGACGAATCCAAGAACGCTGCTCGTCAAAACATGAATATTGTTGAGCGTGGTATTTCCCACCTTGCAGAAATCTTTGTACCGTTGCTGCCAGCGATCATCACTGGTGGTCTGCTCCTTGGCTTCCGTAATGTGATTGGCGACATCAAAATGTTTGATGGTCAAACCCTAACGGAGATCAGTCAGTTTTGGGCGACTGTTCACTCATTCCTATGGTTAATTGGTGAAGCTATTTTCTTCTTCTTACCCGTTGGTGTGTGTTGGTCGACCGTGAAAAAGCTCGGCGGTACACCGATTCTGGGCATCACGCTCGGTGTGACATTGGTTTCGCCGCAGTTAATGAACGCCTACCTGATTGGTAAGCAAGTACCTGAAGTGTGGGACTTTGGGTTGTTTGCGATTGAGAAAGTCGGTTACCAAGCGCAGGTGATTCCCGCGATGTTAGCAGGTATCGCACTGGCGTTTATCGAAACGCACTTAAAACGCATCATCCCATCTTATCTATACCTCGTGGTCGTGCCGTTTGTTTCTCTCATTGTGTCTGTGATTTTAGCGCACTCGATCATTGGTCCATTTGGTCGCATGTTGGGTGATGGCGTGGCATTCGCAGCAAAAGCGGCCATGACGGGTGACTTCGCGATGATTGGCTCTACCATCTTCGGCTTCCTATACGCGCCACTTGTGATTACTGGTATCCACCACACAACCAATGCCGTTGACTTACAGTTGATGCAAGAATTGGGGGGCACGCCGATTTGGCCTTTAATTGCACTATCGAACATTGCTCAAGCATCGGCAGTGGTTGGCATCATTATCATCAGTAAAAAGCAGGATGAGCGTGAAATCTCAGTGCCTGCGGCGATTTCTGCCTACCTTGGCGTAACAGAGCCAGCCATGTACGGCATCAACTTGAAATACAAGTTCCCAATGTTGAGCGCGATGATCGGTAGTGCATGTGCTGCTGCTATCTGTGGTAGTGCGGGTGTAATGGCGAACGGTATCGGCGTAGGCGGCTTGCCGGGTATCTTATCTATCCAACCGCAGTTCTGGGGCATCTTTGCTCTGGCGATGCTAGTCGCGATGGTGGTACCTGCCGCATTAACATTAATTCTCTATAAGCGTGCACAAGCGAAAGGTGAGCTTGAGGCGGCAAACGCGTAATTCAATTTGAGGCAGTGACTTGGCTGCCTCCTCCTGTTTTTCTTTTCAAATTTTAAGTTTCCGATTACTGGTAAGTGAGTGTTAGAAATGGCTATGACCAAGCATGATGAGAGCTGGTGGAAAACCGCAACCATCTACCAAATTTACCCAAAAAGCTTTTGTGACAGTGGCAGTAAAGGCACGGGCGACATTAAAGGGATCATTTCTAAACTGGATTATCTAAAACACCTTGGTGTGGATGCGATTTGGCTGACGCCAGTGTATCAGTCTCCTATGGTTGATAACGGTTATGACATTTCCGATTATTACGCGATCAATCCACAGTTCGGCACTATGGATGATTTCGATACCTTGCTGGCAGAAGCGCATCTGTTGGGTATTCGTATCATCATGGACATTGTAGTGAACCACACGTCGACTGAGCATCATTGGTTCCAATCCGCGTTAGGGGACAAAAACAGCCCATACCGCGATTACTACATCTGGAAAGATCCGGTTGATGGCACAGAACCTAACAACTGGCAATCGAAGTTTGGAGGCAATGCTTGGGAATTGGATGACGCGACAGGGCAGTACTACTTGCACCTTTTTGCTAAAGAGCAGGCGGATTTGAACTGGGAAAACCCAGTGGTGCGTGAAGAAGTCAAAGAAGTCATCAGTTTCTGGGCAGACAAAGGCGTGGATGGTTTCCGTCTCGACGTCATCAACCTGATTTCTAAACAACAAGACTTCCCAAGTGATGATATTGGCGATGGCCGTCGTTTCTATACGGATGGTCCTCGCGTGCACGAATATCTGCAAGAAATCAGCGAAGCCGTGTTTCAAAAGTACGGCAGCGTGACGGTGGGGGAAATGTCTTCGACCACGCTAGAGCACTGCCAGCAATACTCTTCATTAGATGGCAAAGAGCTGTCGATGGTGTTCAATTTTCACCACCTGAAAGTCGATTATCCGAATGGTGAAAAATGGACCAAAGCGCCGTTTGATTTCATTCAGTTAAAGCAGATCTTCAACCATTGGCAAACGGGCTTAAATGGCAAAGGGTGGGGCGCACTGTTCTGGTGTAACCACGATCAACCTCGTGTGGTCAGCCGCTTAGGTGATGATAAACAATACCGCGTTGAGTCGGCGAAAATGCTGGCGGCGTCTGTACATATGATGCAAGGCACGCCGTATGTTTATCAAGGTGAAGAGATTGGTATGACCAACCCAGGTTACACTGAGATCAGCCAGTACCGTGACGTAGAAAGCACCAACATGTACGACATCATGGTCAACCGCGATGGCGTATCACACGAGGAGATGATGGCGATTTTGGCGCAGAAGTCGCGTGATAACTCACGTACGCCAATGCAGTGGAATAGCCAAAAGCACGCTGGTTTTACCGAAGGCACACCGTGGCTTGAGGTGGCGCAGAATTACTCTGAAATCAACGCAGAAGCAGCGGTTGCAGATTTGAACTCGGTGTTCTACTTCTACAAACGTTTGATTGAGCTACGTAAACAGGTTCCGGTGATCACCGATGGCCGTTATGAAGATTTACTGCCAGAGCATCAACGCATTTTTGCTTACGCTCGCCAGAACGACAAACAAACGCTGCTGTGTATCAATAACTACTACGCTGAAGAGGTGGAATGTGTTCTGCCAGAACGTTTTGAACTGAGTAAAGCGAAAAACTTGCTATCCAACTATCAAAACTCAGCGAGCGCAGTCGCGTCAAACCATCAAGTGTTACGACCTTACGAAACTCGTATTTTATTGATAGAAGAATAAACTCGGGTGTCATCACCCCTAGGATTGATGTTCGAGATGAAGGCTTTGGTGTGCTCCCCAAAGCCTTCTTTTATTGAGATGCCGTATCTCTAAAAGATGCGAGCTTATTTTGTTTCAATCGCTGTTAGCTGCACTTTCTCTTCGTTGATTTGTACTTGTTGTACTTTTAGTAGTTCGATTTGCTCAATCAGACCTAAGCTCGGGTTAAACCAACGTTCTGCTGAAGTGGCGAATTCCATTGAGTCCATATCATCGCAGTTTAGGTTGTAAGTATTCTCTTCCGTCAGGTACGCCGCTTCAATTGTCTTGCCTGAAATCGAGAACGTTTTACGTACGCCAGTCTCTCGGATTTGCTGTTGCCAAACCACTTGGCAAGATGCTGTCATGGGCAGGTTTTGTACCCACTCATGTTCTTCAAAGTTGTCTAACAGGTGGTGTACTGCGTTGCCTGTAAGAGTGGTTTGCAGAGACATGGTTTCTTCACCGATATCAACGTTTGGGCTTTTCTCTTTTACGTCGTTACCGTTCAGGCGGAAAATCGGGCTACTGTGCATTAGCATGGCAATAAACTGATTGCCAATAGAATAAACGTCGGTGACTTCATGAAGTGCACCATCAGAGCCTGCAAAATAAAGTGTATTGCTCTCTTCTTCGTTATTGAACTGTTCGTCAGAGTAGTAGAACTGTTGAGCGCCGTAGTTCACCAAGTCATTAACCAGCTGGATGATTGCCTCGCTGTTTGGGATTTGTGCCAATGCTGCCAATATTTGCTCGCTATCCATCGCTTGAAAGCTCAGCTTCATGTCACCTTCAGATTGGCCATCCAAGCTAAACGAGTAGCTAAGTTGTGTGTTTGTCTCGGGAGCGAAAATGGAGTTTTGAATCGCGATGTCGAAACTTTCTTGAGGCACTTTGTTTGGATTAGCGCTGCCAGAAGACGAACCTCCGCCACAGCCGTAAAGAGCCAGAGTTGCGGCTGCGATAAGCGTCATTTTGTTTAGCATGGTTTACATTCCTGATTGATAAGGCCGCTTCATGTTGGGCCGTTGCTTGAATGCGAGCATGCTAAGTTCAGTGAGATAAAAAGGGCAAAAAACAAAAGCTAATAGCGCTTAACGAAAGCTTAATTTTATATTTAGATCTTTGTTTTATTTGGGCTTATTTCGTTAGCTACGTTGGTGCAATACTCATTGATGAGCGCTTTCCATCGGCTGATAATTTCTTGATCGGTCAAACTGACATGCAACGTTTTCCATGGTTGAAGGCAAGTTTCTTTCGATTCTGATTGAGAAAGACGTTCAAACAATGTCTCGGAGGGTAAAACGCGCAGCAGTGCCACCAGTGATTCCATGTAGTTGAGACGGAACTGTTCAAGTTTGTTTTGCTTATAAGCGATGTGAGACACAAACGTATAAATCAGCGCGTTTTGAATGCGTGAGTCGCCATCTGGAGTAGTCAACAGAACTTTTGCTCGGTCTAGGTTACCTAGTTTGAAATGCAATACGCCCAACCAGAGGCTTAGCTCGACGACTGCACTTGCGTCAAATACGCTTCCAGCTTTTGAGGCTCTTGCTCGTATAACGCGAGATGCCTTGCGGTTGTGATAGCTGCAAACTCATCAGCTTGTTGGAGAGGTTGGTTAGAAAAGACATTCTCAAACAGCATTTTTTGGTGAACGTCTGACAGTTGCCATGTGCTTGCCGAAGGTGCAGGCAAGTTGAAGTATTGTGCGACATCCGAGTGAATTTGGAAGATGTCCGATTGTAGGTCGGATAAGCGCAGTGTGTATTCATTGCGAAATGCCAGCTTCCCTGTCGCAGGATAAATAAGGTTCATCTGCGCTTTCAAGGTGCCTTGTTCTGCGCCGTCTTTTAACTCTATGTTGAGTTCGTAATCACTGGTCTGCATATTTCGTGCACCAGGGAAATACGGTGTATGACCAATGGGATCCAGAAAGTAACTTGGAGCGTCTTGGTTAGCGATGTCGGTATATGGATATTCGACTTGTTGTTGAAGTAAGACGGCTTTGACTAGTGTGCGATATTTTCGCGCCTGAGAGCCGATTGCATCGACACGGTTGAGCAGCAACTCGACTTTGGGGATAAGTAACTGATGACGTGTTTGTTGTGTTGAAATCTCTTGGCGTTGCCATAGCAAGCTTGCGAGCGTCACGCTACAAACCGCAAGTATGGCACACAAGCCATAAGCAAAAATTAGCTTGAAGTTCTTATTACTCGCAACCTGAGTTGGAATAACGCGTCGATGGCTTTTCGCTGGTGGTATTAAACGGATATTGGCAGGGTTAAGAAAATAGCCCTTGCGAGGATAAGTGACCAAGAGCTTAGCCGCATCGTACTCGGGTAGGTGTTGCTGTAGCAGCGCACGTAAGGTGCTAATGCGGTTAGTGAGCACATTTTTGGAGATGAATTTGCTCTGCCAAATGGTTTCGATAATGGTGTCGGCAGAGAGCGGATGCCCCACGCTTGTTAGCAGCAGTTCTAATAACTCAATGGTACGAGGTTCGAGATCAATCGCGATAGTGTCTTGATGAAGAGTCTGAGTTTTCGGATTGTAGACCAACTCGCCAATCGCAATACAACTGTGAGTTTGTTTGGCTTGTTGTAGAAAGTCGCGCATACCGTACCGAGTTATTTGGAAATCGCGAAATATTATATAGTTATTGAAGCGCGAAATCTTATAAATCGCGCGTCAATTATCATCAAAAGTTTATGAACCGTAGGTAACGGAATATCGGTGTGGTTTGTGATTCATCGCCAATACGACATTCAGTGCAAAGGCACCCAAAATCGAAAGGCCAATCACCTCTGGAGTGACAAAGAAGAACGAAGCAAACAGGATACATGCATCGATTGCCATCTGGCTTTTGCCAACAGAAATGCCAAACTTGTCCTGAATAAACAAACACAACACGTTAAAGCCACCTAGGCTGGAGCGATGTCGGAACAAAATCAGCATACCTAATCCCATCAATAGGCCACCTGCTACCGCGCAATAAATTTCGTTAACGGATTCGAGTGAGATCAGCAAATAAAGGTGATCGGCAAAGATAGAAACCAAAGCGCCAGAAATAGCGCTATTGATTGCGAAATGACGGCCGAAGCGTTTCCATGCGAGTAAGTAAAAAGGACAGTTTGCCAAAAAGTACAGCACACCAAAGGTAAAAGGTGTAAATTGGCTTATTAGCAATGCCAATCCAGTCGTGCCTCCTGTTAGAAGGTTCGCGGATTGGAGAAAGAAAACGCCCTGAGCTACCAAAAAGGTACCAGTGAGAATTGCTATCCAGTCTTCTTTTCTTGAGTGTTTTTCCATCAAAAGTGCAGTCATCGGTGAGAAATAAGGCGTGCATAGTAGTAAAAAGATGATCTTTTCGGTAGCTAGAGGGTAAAATTTGCGGTAAACCTATGTAATTGCTGTTTTACAGGGTGTAAAGCACAAAATTGACAGGCAATAAATCGTGGTTGAACAATTGCAACATCACCATGATAACTATTGCTTGTCATCATGAAAAAACTGCATGAGAAAAATTGTAAATTTCTCTTTATGACCTAGATCAAATTATGTAGAATGCGCGCCATTGATGCGACGAAAACGTTTGCGTTAGGTCGTTAACCAGTTTTTTTGCAACTTTCAGTACTAATCTGAGTCAGGAGATACAGATGCTTAAGCGTGATATGAACATCGCAGATTACGATGCGGAACTGTTCGCAGCTATCCAGGAAGAAACCCTTCGCCAGGAAGAACACATTGAACTTATCGCTTCTGAAAACTACACAAGCCCACGTGTAATGGAAGCGCAAGGTTCTCAGCTAACGAACAAATACGCTGAAGGCTACCCAGGCAAGCGTTACTACGGCGGTTGTGAGTACGTAGATAAAGCAGAACAGCTTGCTATCGATCGTGCATGCAAACTATTCGGTTGTGAGTACGCGAACGTACAACCTCACTCAGGTTCTCAAGCAAACAGCGCAGTTTACATGGCGCTTCTTAACCCAGGCGATACAGTACTAGGTATGAGCCTAGCGCACGGTGGTCACCTGACTCACGGTTCTCCAGTAAACTTCTCTGGTAAGCATTACAACGTTATCCCTTACGGTATCGATGAAGCGGGTCAAATCAATTACGACGAGATGGAACAGCTAGCGCTTGAGCACAAGCCTAAAATGATCATCGGTGGTTTCTCTGCTTACTCGCAAATCGTTGATTGGAAGCGCATGCGTGAAATCGCGGACAAAGTAGATGCTTACCTTTTCGTTGATATGGCACACGTAGCTGGTCTTATCGCAGCAGGCGAATACCCAACACCTGTTCCACACGCTCACGTAGTAACAACAACGACGCACAAAACACTAGCAGGCCCTCGCGGCGGTCTTATCTTGTCTAATGCTGGCGAAGATATGTACAAGAAGCTGAACTCAGCTGTGTTCCCTGGTGGTCAAGGTGGCCCTCTAATGCACGTTATCGCTGGTAAAGCAGTAGCGTTCAAAGAAGCGATGGAGCCAGAGTTCAAAGCTTACCAAGCTCGCGTAGTGAAAAACGCAAAAGCAATGGTTGGTCAGTTCCAAGAGCGTGGCTACAAAATCGTATCTAACGGCACAGAAAACCACTTGTTCCTTGTTGATCTAATCGACAAAGACATCACTGGTAAAGATGCAGACGCGGCACTAGGTGCAGCAAACATCACAGTAAACAAGAACTCAGTGCCAAATGACCCACGCAGCCCATTCGTAACGTCTGGTATTCGTGTAGGTACACCAGCGATCACTCGTCGTGGCTTTACTGAAGAAGACGCAAAAGATCTAGCAAACTGGATGTGTGACGTTCTAGATAACATCAGCAACGAAGAAGTTATCGAAGCGACTAAACAGAAAGTATTAGAAATCTGTAAGCGTCTACCGGTTTACGCCTAATTGTTCTGCCTGATTCGCTCTATTTCTGCGTCAAAGGTGCTCATTTACAGTTGTAAACTACGCGCCTTTTCCCTGAACTAGAAACGAATCAGTTTGAAAATACTAAAGGTCCTCAGCTGAGGGCCTTTTTGTTTGTCTGGCGTCTGGGATTGTTTAATCGTGCCATCGAATAAAAGAGAGTGGTGCAGGGCATCTCTTGGTTGGCAGATACAAAAAAGGTTGGCACTAAGCCAACCTTTTCAGTTTTCGAGTTCAAGATGCTTATTTGATCTCAAGACCTTGTGCCTGCATATCGGCATGGTATGAAGAGCGAACAAATGGACCACATGCTGCGTGCGTGAAGCCTAGCTCTAGTGCGACTTCTTTTAGTTCGTCAAACTCTGATGGTGGAACGTAACGTTCTACAGGCAAGTGGTGACGGCTTGGCGCTAGGTACTGACCTAGAGTCAGCATCGTTACACCGTGTGCACGCAGATCTTTAAGCACTTCGATGATTTCTTCTTTGGTTTCACCAAGGCCCATCATGAGACCTGATTTGGTCGGTACATCTGGATGCTGTTCTTTGAACTTCTTAAGAAGCTCAAGTGACCACTTGTAGTTCGCACCTGGGCGAGCTTTACGGTAAAGACGCGGTGCAGTTTCTAGGTTGTGGTTGAAGACATCTGGCGGGTTGTCTTTCATCAGGTCAAGCGCCACGTCCATACGACCACGGAAGTCAGGAACTAGTGTTTCGATCTTGATGTCTGGATTTAACGCGCGGATCTCACGGTTACAATCGGCAAAGTGTTGTGCGCCACCATCACGTAGGTCGTCACGGTCTACTGAAGTAATAACAACGTACTTCAGTTTCATGTCGGCGATAGTTCTTGCCAGTTTTTGTGGCTCTTCTGCTTCTGGTGGTAATGGACGGCCATGAGCAACATCACAGAAAGGACAACGACGAGTACAGATTGCACCTAGGATCATGAAGGTTGCTGTACCGTGGTTAAAACATTCCGCTAGGTTAGGGCAAGACGCTTCTTCACATACGGAGTGAAGTTTGTTCTTACGCATCGCAGCTTTGATGTCTTGAATTCGTTGGCTGTCGGCTGGTAGCTTGATCTTCATCCAATCAGGCTTACGTAGCACTTCTTTCTGCTCTGTAGGCATGTTCTTTACGGGAATCAATGCCATTTTATCGGCGTCACGATATTTAACGCCTTTTTCCATCTGGATTGGTTTGCTCATGCTTTATTACCTTGAGAAGGTGCTTCTGTGCTGAATTCTACTCGCTCGTAATCGAGCAAAGTAACGAGTTCTTCTATTAATTGTTTTTCTACGGTTTCTACGTCACTCGGGCCGTTAAATTGGCTCACTTGAACCATTTCCATACCTGCATAACCACAAGGGTTGATGCGTAGGAACGGCGTTAAGTCCATATTTATATTCAGGGCTAACCCATGGAATGAGCAACCTTTACGAATACGTAGACCGAGAGAGCATATTTTCTTGCCATCGACATAAACGCCAGGGGCGTCTGGTCTTGCGGCAGAGTCGATATTGTATGCTTTTAATGTGTTGATCACGAGGTTCTCGATGGTTGTAACGAGATCTCGTACGCCTAATTTTTTGCGACGTAGGTTGATCAAGAAGTAAGCCACGAGTTGACCAGGACCATGATAGGTTACCTGACCACCACGGTCACTTTGTACGACAGGAATATCACCAGTGTTAATTAAGTGCTCGGCTTTGCCTGCCTGCCCTTGGGTAAATACTGGGTTATGTTCTACCAACCAGACTTCATCAGGGGTTTCTTCTGTGCGTTGGTCGGTGAACTCATGCATCGCCTTCCATACAGGCTCATAGTCTTGGCGGCCAAGTCGTTTTACAACAAGTTGGTGTTGCATGGGAATTCCTGTCGCTAATATATAAAGTTTTTGGATTATAAACCGGATGACCCAGATGCTCTACCGCTGAGTAACAGATTTTTAACTGAAAGCACAAGGATATCGAGTTATCTGGTTGATAAATAAAAAGAAAGCAGCCTAAGCTGCTTTCAAAAAAAATTTAATCTATCAAAAAATTATAGAACCATACGAACGATGTCGATTTCACCCAATTCTTTGTATAGGGTTTCAACCTGCTCGATAGACGTTGCAGTGATGTTGATAGACACTGAGTGGTAGTTGCCTTTAGCGCTTGGTTTGACTTTTGGGCTGTAGTCACCTGGAGCATGGCGCTGGATTACTTCAAGAACGAGTTCTGGAAGCTCAGGCTTTGCATGACCCATTACCTTGTAAGTAAAAGAACAAGGGAACTCAAGCAGGTCTTTCAATTTTGCATCAGAGTTGATGGTTAGCATATCGATAACTCCAGTTGGTATTCGTTGCGGTGCGAAATAGTACAGTCAAATTAGGGTGAACTCAAGGTGAGGATCACAGACTTAAAAAGCCGCCATAATTGGCGGCTTTGCGAATAAGTTTGCTATTCTGCGACTCGTTTAGAAGAAGCTCTTGAATAACAATACGATGTAATCCCATAAACGGCTGAACAAGCTGCCTTGCTCTACGGTTTCTAGTGCCATTAGCGGGTATTCAGCAATATCTTCACCATCGATTTGATAGTATAGCTTACCGACTACATCACCTTTATTAATTGGGGCTTCTAGCTCTTTTTCAAGTACGAAGCTTGCTTTTAGGTTTTTCGCTTCACCGCGTGGCAGTGTTACGTAAGTGTCTTGATCAAGACCCAGAGCAACGGTGTCTTTGTTACCCATCCACACTTTTTCTTCTACGAAGGTTTCACCCGCTTTGTGAGGCGCTACTGTTTCGAAGAAGCGGAAGCCGTAGCTTAGTAGTTTTTTACTTTCTGATTTACGAGCATTTGCATCTTTAGTGCCCATCACTACAGCAACCAAACGCATTTGGCCTTCTGTTGCTGAGCTTACTAGGCTGTAACCTGCGTTGCTTGTGTGTCCAGTTTTGATGCCATCAACGTTCATGCTCTTATCCCAAAGTAGACCGTTGCGGTTGTATTGGGTGATGCCGTTGTAAGTGAATTTCTTTTCAGAGTAAACACGGTACTCGTCTGGCACGTCACGAATCAGAGCTTTACCAAGTAGCGCCATGTCGTAAGGTGTTGAGTACAGTTCTGAGTTATCTAGGCCGTGAACGTTGGCAAAATGAGAATTCTTCATGCCTAGGGTATTTGCCCACGCGTTCATTAGGTCAACAAATGCATCTTCAGAACCTGCGATGTGTTCAGCCATTGCCACACACGCATCGTTACCTGATTGAATGATGATGCCACGGTTAAGATCACGTACTTTTACCGTAGTACCTACTTCAATGAACATTTTTGAAGAATCTGGGAAGTTTTTCGCCCATGCATTCTTACTGATGGTTACGTCATCATCTTCTGAGATATTACCACGTGCTAGCTCTTGGCCGATTACGTAGCTGGTCATCATTTTAGTTAGACTAGCAGGAGACAATTTTGTGTTCATTTCTTTTTCTGCTAGCACTTTACCTGAATGGTAATCCATCAGTACGTAGCCTTTTGCCGCAATTTGAGGCGCATCTGGAACAACGACTGGTGATGCAAAAGCAGATTGAGCGAAGGTTGCAGAAAGGGCAACCGAAGAAACGAGAATAGATTTCACAAACTTATTTTTATTCATGGTAATTCAAATTTTTGGGTTTAACTGCACACATCTTACCAGAATCCCCACTTATGTAAGAGGGGCTTCGTTTAGAAATTCATGACTCAAGGTCATTTCGCAGTGTTGTGTTTTTTAATAAATGCGGACGAATAGCCGAGCAACTTTACTTTATCCAGTGTGGCTTGCGTCAGGGAATAGTCAGTAAATGGACCCAATAACAAGCGATAAGACTCTTTCGCGTTTTCCAAGAAAGTTTCGGTATCCAGCTTTTGACCAAGCTCTGCGCCTAAAGTTCGTGCGCGATCTTCATTTTTTGAAGATGCGACTTGAATGACGTACTTTGGGTGAGATCCTAGCGATTTTTGATCGGTAGGTTTCTCTACGCTGATAACTTCGATTTCAACATTCGCCGTTCCTGTTTTTATGACATCCAATTTATGCGCAGCGGCGTAGCTCAAGTCGATGATACGGCCATCGTGAAACGGACCTCGATCATTTACTCGAACGACTGTGGTTTTGCCATTGTCGGTGTTGGTCACTTTCACATAGCTTGGTAACGGTAGCGTTTTATGCGCAGCCGTCATGGAGTACATGTCGTAGATTTCACCGTTAGACGTCAAATGCCCCTGGAACTTTTTACCGTACCAAGATGCACGACCTTTTTCAGTAAACCCTTTTGCGTCGCGAACGATCTTGTAATTATTACCGCGCAAGTGGTAATCGGTATTACCACCTAGGCTGTAAGGTTCGTATTTGGGATGCGCATCCTCGATGTGTTCGACTGAAAGCGGCGTATCGGGTGCTACATCGGATTCAAGTTCGTAACGGCCTTCTTGTGTCTTTTGGCTGGTGGATGAACAACCAGCCAAAATCAGTGCAGAAAAAACTAAGGAATATAAAGCGCGTTTTTGCATGTCTAGGTCGCCTTAGAGAATGCTTTTCGGTGCGTATGAATCGACATCAAAATGCCAAAACCAGCCATTAGGGTCACCATCGAGGTGCCGCCGTAGCTGATCAGTGGTAACGGTACACCTACAACAGGTAGGATGCCACTCACCATGCCGATATTTACAAAAATATACACAAAGAAGCTAAGTACAATACTGCCTGCCATCATTCGTCCAAACGCGGTTTGTGCTTGGCTAGCAAGGTACAAACCTCGACCAATAATGAAGAGATAGATGGCTAATAGGCAAAGGAAGCCAATCATACCCCATTCCTCAGCAATTACTGCAAAGATAAAGTCAGTGTGTCGTTCAGGAAGAAATTCCAGTTGTGACTGCGTACCGTGCAACCAACCTTTACCGGAAATACCGCCAGAACCAATCGCAATTTTACTTTGGATAATATGGTAACCCGCGCCAAGTGGGTCAGATTCTGGATTGAACAGAGTACGAACGCGAACCTTTTGGTATTCGCGCATCAAGAAGAACCACAAAATTGGTATGAAACCACCTAAGGCAATGGCAGCCGCTGCGATGATCTTCCAACTGATGCCTGCTAGGAAAATAACGAAAATACCTGAAGCCGCAATCAGAATCGACGTTCCCAAATCTGGTTGTTTCGCGATAAGAATCGTTGGTAAGCACACCATGATTAGCGCAACAATCAGCGTTCGGAATGTTGGTGGTAATGGTTGGCGACCGATATAGCGCGCAACCATCAACGGTACCGCAAGTTTGAGTAATTCGGACGGTTGGAATCGAACAAAGCCTAGGTTGAGCCAGCGTTGCGCACCTTTCGAGGCCTCACCAAAGAACAGTACGCCAAATAGTAAAACTACACCGGCAACAAACATTAGTGGCGCCAGGCTTTCATACGTTCGTGGAGAAAGTTGAGCCAGAACCACCATCACGACAAGAGACAATACCATGCGCATTGCTTGGCGATCCATCATCTCCAAACTTTGTCCGCTGGCACTGTACATGATCACAAGACCAAATCCCATTAAAGCAAAGATGCCGAGTAGGAGGGGCAAGTCGATATGGAAGCGCTCAAACAAGGCGCGGTTTTTACCTGTAGAGGGATCCATCTTCATTAGCGTGTAACCTCTTTTTGCGCGTTGGTTTTGTCATCTTCTGGTTTGATTTCTTCTGGGCCAAGTACCACTCGGTCAAAGATCTTTCTCGCCATTGGACCACCGTTACTTGAGCCACCACCTGCGTTTTCTAGCACGAGAGTAACGATAACTTTTGGATCGTCAAACGGAGCAAAGCCCGTAAACAGGGCGTGGTCACGCAAGTGTTCCGCGATTTCATCTGCGTTGTACTCTTCGTTCTCGCCCAAGCCAAAGACCTGCGCTGTACCTGATTTACCGGCTGTCTGGTAGCTCATATTGTAGAAAGAACGACGAGCTGTACCACGAGTACCATGGTTTACACGGCGCATACCTTCTTTCGCAATATCCCAGTATTTTTCTGGCACATTTTGAATCGGTGGGTAGGTTACGTATTCAGAGGTTTCTTGTTCCTCAAAGTTATCACCATTATCGATGGTGGACTTTAGGAGGTGAGGAGCGGAAACCGCACCATTATTCACTAACACCGATGTTGCTTTCGCAATTTGCATTGGTGTCGCCGTCCAATAGCCTTGACCGATACCAACAGGAATAGTGTCACCTTTGTACCAAGGCGTTTTGTGACGAGACATTTTCCAATCACGAGTTGGCATATTTGCCTTACTTTCTTCGTAGATATCGATGCCTGTGTAGTCACCAAAACCAAACATCATCATCCAGTTTGAAATTCGGTCGATCCCCAAGTCATAAGCAATTTGGTAGTAAAACGTATCAACAGACTCTTCAATGGATTTAATGACATCCACGCGGCCATGTCCCCAACGCAACCAGTCACGGAATGGACGAGTGTCTGAGTTAGGAATGCGCCAATAACCTGGGTCGTTGCGAGTAGTATTTGGCGTGATTACGCCTTCTTGCAACGCTGCGACAGCCATAAATGGCTTGATTGTTGAAGCTGGCGGATAAATACCTAGCGTCGTGCGGTTTACCAACGGGCGGTTTTTATCGTTCAACAAATCGCGATAGGCTTTACCAGAAATGCCGTGGACAAAAGCGTTCGGGTCGTAACTTGGGCTAGACACCATAGCTAGCACCCCATTGTCACGAGGATCAAGCACGATAGCGCTGCCACGTCGACCATCCAAAAGCTGATGAACGTAAAGCTGCAAGTTGATATCGAGGTTTAAGACAATGTCTTTGCCCGGAACTGGCGGTACGTACTTTAACGTGCGAATCACGCGTCCTCGGCTGTTGACTTCCACTTCTTGGTAGCCAGCAGTGCCGTGCAGCAGATCTTCGTAGTATTTTTCGATGCCCAACTTACCGATGTCACGAGTCGCTTGGTAGTTGGCGTTTCGTAGTATTTTTCGATGCCCAACTTACCGATGTCACGAGTCGCTTGGTAGTTGGCGTCTTTTTCTTCTCGAATCAAACGCTGCATGTCGCGGTCATTGATACGAGAAACATAGCCGATTACGTGCGTTAACACTTCCCCGTAAGGGTAGTAACGTTTGAGTGTGGCACTAATTTCAACACCAGGAAAACGGTATTGGTTGACGGAAAAGACCGCGACCTGCTTTTCGTTCAGCTGGGTTAGCAATGGGACGGATTTGAATCGACGGGTACGCTTACGCTCACGATGGAAGCGTTCGATCTGTTCTGGTGTGATTTCCAGAATGGTTTGCAATTCTTGGATAGTAGCGTCGATGTCTTTGATTTTTTCTGGAGTCAGCTCCAAGTTAAAGACAGGACGGTTTTCGGCTAACAGGACACCATTTCGGTCGTAGATAAGACCGCGGTTTGGCGCAATAGGAACCACTTTGATGCGGTTGTCATTTGAACGGGTTTGATAATCTTGAAACTGGTTCACCTGAATGTTGTACATATTGGCGACCAGCAAGCCCATCAATATAACGATGCCGAGAAAAGCAACGATAGCGCGGCTAGCGAACAGGCGCGCTTCGGCTTGATAATCTCGGATTTGACTGCGGCGTCTACGAATCATTAACGCTTGGCTCTAAAGTTAAACAACGATTATTCGCGATGGTAAGGGTGGTTAGCGGTAATGCTCCACGCTCGGTATAAACTCTCTGCCATGACGATACGCACAAGTGGGTGCGGTAACGTCAGCGCTGACAGTGACCAACTTTGGTCGGCTGCGGCTTTACATGCAGGTGCTAAACCTTCAGGACCACCTATCAGAATAGAAACGTCACGACCATCGAGTTTCCAAGCTTCTAGCTGCTCTGCCAGTTGTGGGGTGTCCCACTTTTTACCGGGAATATCTAGGGTCACGATACGATTGCCTTTTGGCACTGCTGCTAACATCGCTTCGCCTTCTTTTTGTAGAATTCGAGCAATATCAGCGTTTTTGCCACGTTTTCCTGCTGAGATTTCAACCAACTCTAGTGGCATATCATGAGGGAAACGACGACGGTATTCTTGGAAGCCTTCTTCAACCCACTTTGGCATTTTTGTGCCAACGGCAATTAGTTGAATTTTCAAAAGATTAACCCCAGAGTTTTTCTAGTTGGTACAGAGAGCGGTGTTCTTCCTGCATGACATGCAGCATCGCGTCGCCCATATCTAGGACAACCCATTCACCTTCGTTTTCTCCTTCCATACCTAAAGGTTCAAGGCCTGCTTTTTTTACTTCAGATGCAACGTGATCGGCGATGGATGAAACGTGGCGTTTAGACGTACCCGTACAAATGATCATGTAGTCTGTTACGCTGGATTTGTCTTCCACGTTTAGGATGACAATATCTTCCGCTTTCATATCGTCGGCTTTGTCTGCTAAAAAGTCTTTCAGTTCTTCGCGAAGCACTCGGTTTTCCTCGGGTTATCTCTTTTACATCTCACCTATTTTGCGTGTAGTTGGGCAAAATAGGTCGCGCACTATAGCACGCTTTGATTTTTAAATTGCCAGCTTAATATCAGGAGAGCAGGTTTGTAAGCTCAATTGATGAATAGTTGGCCAGACGGACTCGTCATACTGGGTTTTGGCTTTAATCTCAGCTTGCGCAAGCAAGGAGATTAGGGCGCAAATACGGCTTGCTGATAAGCGCATTAACGCGGCGTTATAAAGCGGACGTTTATTTTGCCAAACGCGATACTTCTCAAAGACTTGGCTAATCGGCATTTGAGTCAGATCTTGATGCATGCTTAATAGTTGGTTGAACTCTTTCTGCACACTTCGGATGAGAATGACCGTTTCAATGCCTTCGGCTTCTAATTGACGCAGGATGCGTTGAGCACGATTAGCTTTACCTGCAAGTAACGCATCAATCCAGTTAAACGTCGTAAAGTGGTTGTGTCGACTTAAGGCTTCCTCTAAGCGTACAACTGTCAGTTCGCCATCAGGATAGAGCAAAGCCAGTTTCTCTAGACTCTGAGAAAGTGCAAATAAGTTGCCTTCATGCCACTGTGCCAACATCTGTAAGGATTGCTGATCGGGCTTTAAACCCAATGCGCGGCAGCGCGTTTGCACAAACATAGGCAAACGCTGAAGATCCGGCGTTAAGCAGCTGACCCAGTCGCCTTTGGCATTCAGTGCTTTAAACCATTTGGCATTTTCTTGCGCTTTAGTCAGCTTCGTTCCGATGATCACTAGCATGATGTCATCATGCAGCATGTCACACAGAGTCTGTAGCTCTTTGCTGATGGCTGTGGTGACACCGCTTTCTGGGATCTCAAGCTCAATGAGTTGTCGACTAGAAAATAAGCTCAGAGCTTGAAAGCAGTCATACACTTGGTTCCAATCTAAACTTGCATCGACAGCAAAACGGTGTCTTTCTTCAAAACCATGTTGTAGAGCGGTTTTTTGAATCGCTTGGCGGCTTTCTTGGATCAGTAGCGGTTCGTTTCCGAAGATCAGATAAACCTGCTTTAAGTGTTTGGCTAGATGGTCAGCTAGCTTGTCAGCATAAATTCGCATGTTGATTAAGAGTTTGTTTTCTCAGTTGGCGCTGCAATTTGCCCCGCTTCGTACTCAGCACGGATTCGGCCAAGTTGACGCATCATCTGTTTCGCTGCTTGTTGACGCATCTCGTCTTCGATTACGTCACGTTCAACCGATTTTGCCAATGCTGTTAGCGGGTTGTCTAAGTAGTTGCGGTTCACGGTTGTGGTGAAATTTTTTGAGCCAAACCCTGGAATTGTGACGCGATATTGCACCACGTAAGTCAATTCTTTTTCTGCCGCACGACTGTTTTGGTAAAGCGAGAGCGTTCGCTCATCCATGGTTGCTTTGATTAAATGCAGATTTGGTACTGAAGATGACGGCTGAACTAGGTCAACTTTGTTGAGTTGCAGCTGAGAGCGTACATAGCGTGTGAGTTTGCTGTATTCATCGTAGCTAGAGAATGACATGGTGTGCAGCTCTTCCGGAACGGAATACTCGCCACGAAGGTGAAAACCACAGGCAGAAAGAAGCCCCGCTAGTACCAATACCACTGGTAGTTTAATCAAAGAGAAAAAGCGCATTGATTGTATTCATCCTAAATTGAAGGGGTTATTTACCTTAAACCACTCACTGTGAATGGTTTGAGGTAAATAAACAGGGTAGTGAACTACCCTGTTTAAAGACTCTTAGCGCGCGAATTAGTTCGCTCTGCGTTGCGTTATTGCAAGCTGTAATTTGCTTACAGTGACCGCTTAGTTTGCAACGATGTTCAGCAGTTTACCTGGTACGTAAATTACTTTACGGATTGTTAGGCCATCTGTGAACTTAGTAACGTTTTCGTCGTTTAGACCAAGCTCTTCAACTTGTTCTTTCGTTGCGTCTGCCGCTACTGTTAACTTCGCACGTAGCTTACCGTTAACTTGAACAACGATAGTTTTTTCGTCTTCAACTAGTGCTTTTTCATCAAACGTTGGCCATGCTGCGTTGTCGATGTTTGACTCACCAAGCGCAGTCCATAGCTCGTATGAAATGTGCGGAGTGATTGGGTAAAGCATCGTTACAACCGCTTTTAGCGCTTCATCAAGAATTGCACGATCTTGTGCAGATTCTTGAGGTGCTTTCGCTAGCTTGTTCATCAGTTCCATGATTGCTGCGATTGCTGTGTTGAACGTTTGACGACGAGCGATATCGTCAGTCACTTTCGCGATAGTTTTGTGAACGTCACGACGAAGTGCTTTTTGCTCACCAGAAAGTGCTGCTGTATCCACTGCTTCTGCTGCGCCTTTCTCTGCGTGTTCTTTCACTAGTTTCCAAACACGTTTTAGGAAGCGGTTTGCACCTTCTACGCCAGACTCTTGCCACTCAAGCGTCATGTCTGCTGGAGATGCGAACATCATGAATAGACGCACTGTATCAGCACCGTACTTGTCTACCATCTCTTGAGGGTCGATACCGTTGTTTTTAGACTTAGACATTTTGATCATGCCTGAGTGTGTTACATCACGGCCTTCGTTGTCTTTAGCAGAGATGATGCGGCCTTTACCGTCACGTTCTACAGCAACATCTGTTGGTGCGACCCACTCTTTACCGCCTTTCTCGTTCTCGAAGTAGAACGCGTCAGCCAGTACCATGCCTTGACATAGTAGCTGTTTGAACGGCTCGTCAGACGTTACGTAGCCTGCGTCACGCAGCAATTTGTGGAAGAAGCGTGAGTATAATAGGTGCATACAAGCGTGCTCGATACCGCCGATGTACTGGTCTACTGGTAGCCAGTAGTTTGCTTTTTCTGGATCTAGGATGTCGTCAGCTTGTGGAGAACAGTAACGTGCGTAGTACCAAGAAGATTCCATGAACGTATCGAACGTATCTGTCTCACGTAGAGCCGGTTCGGCGTTGAATGTGGTCTTCGCCCATTCTTTGTCTGCTTTGATTGGGCTGGTTACGCCGTCCATTACCACGTCTTCTGGAAGAATCACTGGTAGTTGGTCAGCAGGTACTGGATGAACTTCACCGTCTTCAGTGGTTACCATTGGGATTGGTGCACCCCAGTAACGTTGACGAGATACACCCCAGTCACGTAGACGGAAGTTAACGGTCTTAGTACCTTTACCTTCCGCTTCTAGCTTCGCTGCGATTGCATCGAATGCCGCTTGGAATTCTAGGCCGTCGAACTCACCTGAATCGAACAATACACCTTTCTCTGTGTATGCCGCTTCAGAGATGTCCAGTTCGCTACCATCTGCTGGTTTGATCACTGGGATGATGTCTAGACCGTACTTAGTTGCGAATTCGAAGTCGCGTTGGTCGTGTGCAGGTACTGCCATTACAGCACCTGTACCGTAGTCCATCAATACGAAGTTTGCGACGTAAACTGGTACTTCACGACCGTTCAATGGATGAATAGCAGTAAGGCCAGTTGCCATACCTTTCTTCTCCATTGTCGCCAGTTCAGCTTCAGCAACTTTGGTGTTCTTACATTCTTCGATGAATGCAGCAAGCTCTGGGTTGTTCTCTGCAGCTAGCGTTGCTAGAGGGTGACCCGCTGCGATACCTACGTAAGTCACACCCATCAGTGTGTCTGGACGCGTTGTGTAAACTTCTAGGTCTTGTTGACCTTTCACTTCAAACTTCAGTTCCACACCTTCAGAGCGACCAATCCAGTTGCGTTGCATGGTCTTAACCATTTCTGGCCAACCTTCAAGTTTGTCTAGATCGTCAAGTAGCTCTTGCGCGTATTCTGTGATCTTGATGAACCACTGAGGGATCTCTTTTTGCTCTACTGGAGTGTCACAACGCCAGCAGCAGCCGTCTTCAACCTGTTCGTTTGCAAGAACGGTTTGGTCGTTTGGACACCAGTTAACAGAAGACGTCTTCTTGTAAACTAGGCCTTTTTCGTAAAGCTTAGTGAAGAACTCTTGTTCCCAAC
Source organism: Vibrio sp. VP6 (assembly GCF_028823755.1). Taxonomy (NCBI): domain Bacteria; kingdom Pseudomonadati; phylum Pseudomonadota; class Gammaproteobacteria; order Vibrionales; family Vibrionaceae; genus Vibrio; species Vibrio sp. VP6. Next base: position 8,383 of record NZ_JAPEID010000007.1, on the reverse strand, counting down.
GGTAGTACTCAGGCGTACAAGTTGCGAATTCACGATTCCAGTCGTAGCCAAAACCTAGCAATTTAAGCTGGTTTTTCATGTATTCGATGTTTTCGTAAGTCCATGGCGCAGGAGCTGTGTTGTTTTTCACCGCTGCGTTTTCTGCTGGTAGACCGAACGCATCCCAACCAATTGGTTGCATTACATTTTTGCCTTGTAGGCGTTGGAAGCGAGATACTACGTCACCGATGGTGTAGTTGCGCACGTGACCCATGTGCAGTCGACCACTTGGGTATGGGAACATAGATAGACAGTAGAATTTTTCTTTATTTGGGTCTTCACTTACAACAAAGGTCTTGTTGTCATCCCAGTGCTTTTGAACTTTCTGTTCAATGTCTTGTGGATTGTATTGTTCTTGCATCGATGATATCCGGTTATCTTGGAATTTGTGAGTTCGGTTAGAACAGACTTAAATAGATCGTCATAGAATACCTAAAGCTAGGGATCACAACAATAGCCAATCTGTACCCATGCGCACTGAATGCGCCTAGGTAGGAGAAAGAATGGAGGTCAGTTATGCCTAAACGTAAAACAGGTTATGAGGAAATGCTCGAGGATGTGATTGAAACCTTGAAGCAAAGTCCGGAAGAAGTTAACAAAGCTTTAGAAACGTCGGGCAAAGTGGTGGAAGCCGCCAATGACTTGACCAAAGATGAGTTGGCCTTAATTGCCGCGTATGTGAAAGCCGACTTAAAAGAGTTTTCTGAGAGCTATGAAGACAGCAAAAGCGGTCCTTTTTACTTAACGGTAGCGGATTCCATTTGGCAAGGCTTACTAGAGATTACGGACCGTACCAAAGTTGAATGGGTAGAGCTTTTTGATGACTTGGAGCATCAAGGCTTGTATGAAGCTGGCGAGGTTATCGGCTTAGGCACACTTGTCTGTGATGAGTGCGGACATAAAACTACCTACAACCATCCAACTATCATCATTCCATGTATCAAATGTGGCCACAAAGGCTTTAGTCGTCAGTCCTTGAAACCATAGCCACCTATACAATCTTTTTGTATTTGCTTGATAAGAAAAAAGAGGCCGTGTGGCCTCTTTTTCGTTATTCGTCTTATGTCAAAAAATGACGTTTTTAGTCTTTCTTTCTCGGTAACCACCAAGCCAGCATTAAACTCAGCGCAACCCAAAAATACAATGGCCAAGTGCCAAACGTTCGGTATGGTGTTGTTCCATCTGTTGGGGTGAGCTCTGCACGTAGTACAGCTGTTTCAAATTGAGGAACTTGCTCTACAATCTTGCCTTTATAATCGGTTACTGCTGTTAAGCCGTTGTTTGTTGAACGGATCAGCGGCTTGCCCAGTTCCAGAGCACGCATGCGAGCGATTTCCATATGTTGAAGTGGTCCAATCGAATGTCCAAACCATGCATCGTTCGAAAGCGTTAGAATGAAGTCGGTTTCGTCAGTAACGTTTTGACGCACTTGTTCATTAAAAATGATCTCGTAACAGAGCGCTGGTGCCATGTGCATGCCGTTCGCAACGATATTAGGTTGCACGAACGCCCCACGACTAAACGACGACATTGGTAAATTGAAGAATGGAGCCAGCGGGCGCAAGATATCTTCAAACGGAACAAACTCACCAAACGGTAATAGGTGATGCTTGTGGTAGCGTTCGCTCATATCAAAGCTGTAATCACCGTATGGTGTGACGCCTAGCGACAGAATGCTGTTATAGAACTGCCTGTCCTCCGATTGATTAACAATGCCTGTGATGATGGCGCTGTTGTTCATCTTCGCGGCACTGTCGATGTTGCTCAAGAAGGAAGGCACTTCAACTTCAAATGCAGGGATTGCTGCTTCTGGCCAGACAATGATGTCGGCGTCCCAGTTTTCACGCGTCAGGTCGGCGTACTTCATGATGGTTGGCCAGCGTTGGCTTGGCAGCCATTTGAGGTTCTGGTCGACGTTACCTTGAATCAAGGCCACTTTGGTGGTGTCTTCTGGGCGAGGTGTTACCCAATCATATTGGCGAATCCCAAAACCTGCGCTCATCAAAACAACAGGGATGATAATCATCAACCACTGTTTGTGAATCCACGCATATGCTAATGCTCCTGCACTAATAAGAACAAACAGCGTAAGCAGTTCTACACCACCGATCGGTGCAAAGCTTGCTAGTGGCGCATCAATTTGACTATAGCCCAACCACAACCAAGGGAAGCCGGTCATCACCCAACCGCGCAACCAATCGGTAATTAGCCATAATGCAGGAGCAGCAAGAAGCGCTTTACTGAGGCTAAATTGAGGGAAAAACTTATTGTTTAGCCAAGCGAACAATCCGGAATAAACTGCAAGGTAAGCAATGAGCATACCCATCAAGAAGAGGTTCGCAATCAGCGGCATCCCGCCGAAGCCAGAAATGCTGACATAAACCCAGCTAACACCTGTTGCAAATTGGCCTAATCCCCAAGCATAACCTATCCAAAGTGCGCGCTTAGGCGTTTGGTTTGCAAGAAGAATTAGCAATATTGCAGGGCTAAGAATGGCAATCGGCCACAACTGGTAAGGAGCAAATGCTAGGGTAGTGGAGGCGCCAACAAAAGCGGCCACTAAGGGCCGCTTGAGGCGATGAAAGAGTAAATTCATCATTATTGTTTTCTGATATTCCCGGTAGTAGGGTATCGCGTTACTCTTGAGTGGCTTCAACCAGCGTTTCTTCGTCTGGAATGGTCACTTGGAGTTGAATGACACGACGGTTATCGGCAGCGGTCACTTTGAAGTTGTAGCCTTCAATTTCGACCAATTCGCCGCGAGAAGGTAAGTGACCAAAGGCCGTCATGACCATGCCACCTACCGTATCTACTTCTTCATCGCTGAAGTTGGTACCGAATGTCTCATTAAACTCTTCGATGGTTGTCAGCGCTCTGACAGCAAACGTATGCTTGCTTAGCTTACGAATGTCTGTTTCTTCGCTTTCATCGAATTCATCTTCGATATCCCCGACGATTTCTTCCAGGATATCTTCAATGGTCACAAGACCAGAAACACCACCGAATTCATCGACAACAATCGCCATATGATAGCGTTCTTCACGGAACTCTTTTAGCAGGCGGTCAACACGTTTGCTTTCCGGTACCACAACTGCAGGTCGAATTACTTCTTCAATATCAAATGGGTTACTGCCTGAGCCTAAGTATTTAAGTAAGTCCTTCGCAAGAAGAATACCTTCCACATGGTCTTTATCTTCGCTGATTACTGGGTAGCGAGAGTGCTGAGCATCGGTAATAAGTGCGATTAGAGTATCTAAATCGTCAGTGCGCTCAACGGTGACCATTTGCGAACGCGGGATCATGATGTCACGCACACGCATTTCGGAGATTTCCATAACACCTTCGAGCATATCGCGAGTGTCGTGGTCAATCAGGTCATTTACTTCTGAGTCGCGGATTACATCCACAAGCTCTTGGCGGTCTTTTGGTTCGCCTTGAAATAGTTGACCTAGGCGTTCAAAGAAGGACTTTCTACTCGGACCTTCTGCCTTTTCTTTCTTACCTTCGTTAGAAGAGGGAGAATTATCTTCGTTCATTGTTTCTCAATTAAGTAACGCTATCAGACGTGTGATAGCTCACGTAGAGAGGCGAACGCGAGAACTGTTTTATTGGTTCGCCTTTCCCTGTCGAGTACCCAAAGGGTTACTCTTTTTCAGCAATATAAGGGTCTTCATAACCCATACCTTGCATGATTTCGGTTTCGAGTGACTCCATCTCTTCAGCTTCGTCATCCTCGATATGATCATAACCTAGCAGATGCAAGCTGCCATGTACAACCATATGCGCCCAATGTGCTAACAGAGGCTTATTCTGTTCAATTGCCTCTTTTTCAACAACTTGGCGGCAAATAATAAGATCGCCCAAAAGGTCAATCTCCATGCCAGGAGGCGCTTCAAATGGGAAAGAAAGCACATTCGTCGGCTTATCTTTACCACGATACTCATGGTTAAGATCGTGGCTTTCTTTCTCATCGACAATTCGAATTGTCACTTCTGCTTGAGGTTGGAAAAGAGGGATGGTCTTGTCTAACCAAAGTTGGAAGTCTTGCTGCGAAGGTAAGCCTTCTTCATTTTCGACTGCCAGTTGCAGATCAAGTTCAATTGCCATTTTTATTCCTTAGTTGCAGCGACTTGAGCGCTAAGTTCTGCTTTCGCTGCTTCTAACAGTTTAGCATCACGCTCTTCACGGCGACGTTTCTCGAACTCTTTACGTTCTTTTTGATCTTGCGCTTCCCACTTCTCGTAGGCGTTGACGATGCGAGCAACCACAGGGTGGCGAACAACGTCATCTGCTTGGAAGAAGTTAAAGCTGATGTCGTCGACTTCACTGAGCACTTCAATCGCATGACGAAGACCTGACTTCGCACCACGAGGTAAGTCGATCTGAGTGACGTCACCAGTAATAACCGCACGAGAATTGAAACCAATACGAGTCAGGAACATTTTCATCTGTTCAACGGTGGTGTTCTGGCTTTCATCTAGAATGATGAAAGCATCGTTCAGCGTACGACCGCGCATGTATGCCAGAGGAGCAACCTCTATAACGTTGCGTTCAATCAGCTTCTCAACTCGCTCGAAGCCTAGCATCTCGAATAATGCGTCGTACAGTGGACGAAGGTATGGGTCAACCTTTTGGCTTAAATCACCAGGTAAGAAACCCAGTTTTTCACCCGCTTCTACCGCCGGACGTGTCAAAAGAATGCGACGAATTTCTTGGCGTTCTAGTGCATCAACTGCTGCTGCAACGGCAAGGTAAGTCTTACCTGTACCTGCAGGACCAATACCAAAAGAGATGTCGTGCGTAACCATATTGACCAAGTATTGAGCTTGGTTTGGTGTGCGCGGTTTAATGACGCCTTTTTTGGTTTTTACGAACACTTCTTTACCGTGCGCAATACTTGACTCGGTATTTTGTTCTAATACGCCAGATTCTTTGATCGCCAGATGAATTTGTTCTGGTTCGATATCTGGGATCTCGCCACGTACAGGCGCAGTATCTACATAAAGCGTTTTTAAAATGTCCAGCGCAGCCGCTGAGGTGTGAGGCTTACCAACAATGGTAAAATGGTCACTACGATGGTTGATTTCAACGCCTAGACGGCGTTCTAAATGCTTGATGTTGTCGTCGAATGGACCGCACAGGCTAGCAAGTCGGCGGTTATCTGAAGGTTCTAGGTTAATTTCTAGAGTTACGATTTTATTGCTCAATGTTGCCTCTCATTTTATGCCACTCAATGAGAGCCTGATGACGACCAGGCTCTCCATGGCGATTTATACGAGCTTATGGCGTAAAAGTAGCTACACCTAGCTCATCTTCGCGACGTGTTTTCGCCATCATTTGTGTTGGAGAAATCACACTACGAAGGTCCATGTCTTTTTCTGTACGTACTAGCTCACCACGTAGCGAGTTTGCAAATACGTCCGTAATCTTCACGTCAACGAACTGACCAATTAGGTCTGCGCTACCTTCAAAGTTTACTACACGGTTGTTTTCTGTACGAGCGCGCAGTTCCATTAGGTTTTTCTTAGAAGGGCCTTCAACCAGTACACGCTGCTCAGTACCAAGCATTAGGCGTGAGTAACGCATTGCTTGTGCATTGATGGTTTGCTGCAGCTCGTATAGACGCTCTTTCTTCACTTGCTCTGGTATATCACAAGGGTAATCTGCCGCTGGTGTACCTGGACGAGGTGAGAAGATAAAGCTGAAGCTCATGTCAAAGTCTACGTCTTTGATTAGCTTCATTGTGTCTTGGAAGTCTTTGTCTGTTTCACCAGGGAAACCAACAATAAAGTCAGAACTGATTTGGATATCAGGACGCGCTTTACGTAGTTTACGGATGATTGACTTGTACTCGATAGCTGTGTGAGGACGCTTCATCATCGTTAGAATACGGTCACTACCACTTTGTACTGGCAGGTGTAGGAAACTCACAAGCTCCGGGGTATCTTCGTAAACCGCGATGATGTCGTCAGTGAACTCTAGCGGGTGGCTAGTCGTGAAACGAATACGGTCGATACCATCGATAGATGCAACGAGACGAAGCAGTTCAGCAAAAGAGCAGATCTCGCCGTCGTGCATAGGGCCACGGTATGCGTTTACGTTTTGACCTAGTAGGTTAACTTCACGTACACCTTGTTCCGCTAGCTGTGCAATCTCGAATAACACGTCATCCATTGGTCGACTAACTTCTTCACCACGAGTGTATGGTACAACGCAGTAAGTACAGTATTTTGAACAGCCTTCCATGATAGAAACAAACGCCGTCGCACCTTCTGCACGTGGCTCAGGTAGGCGGTCGAACTTTTCAATCTCTGGGAACGAAATGTCCATTACCGGTGCATCGTCAGTTTGAGATTGTTTGATCATCTCAGGTAGGCGGTGCAGAGTTTGAGGGCCAAAGATTACGTCAACGTATGGTGCACGCTCACGGATGTGGTCACCTTCTTGTGTTGCTACACAACCACCTACACCGATAACTACGCCAGGTTTTTTATCTTTTAGTGTTTTCCAACGGCCTAGCTGGTGGAAAACTTTTTCTTGCGCTTTTTCACGGATCGAACAGGTGTTAAGTAGAAGTACGTCTGCTTCCTCTGGCTCTTCCGTCAGCTCATAGCCGTTTGCAGCATTAAGCAGGTCGGCCATTTTTGATGAATCGTATTCGTTCATCTGGCAGCCCCAGGTTTTAATTAGCAGTTTCTTACTCATCTCACTTTCGCTCGTTCAGTTGTACTTAAATTGGAGAGCTATTGCTCAAATTATAGCCGCCATCACGGCGGTAAGCGGCGTATTGTACTGCTTTAAAAAGCACCTGACTAGTGATCTGACGAATTCTCTGCAAACCCTGATGAAATCTAGTTTTTTGCCCTATATACAGCAAGGTTTTTTGTTAAACAATTTTGTAAAAATAGCCTCGGAACGTACAATTGAAAAACGCCAAATAATCAGCATGATGAAGAGCAAAAAATGAACAAGTATGACATCGCCGTAATCGGTGGCGGCATGGTCGGGGCAGCTGTCGCGGTTGGATTTGCCAAGCAAGGTAGAAGCGTAGTGGTAGTTGAAGGAGCGGAGCCTAAAGCATTTGATGCTGCTCAAGCTCTGGACGTGCGAGTTTCTGCTATTTCACATCAATCGGTGAAGTTACTTGAATCATTAGATGCTTGGTCGGCGATCGAAGCAATGCGCGTCTGTCCCTATCGTCGTCTGGAAACGTGGGAGCATCCTGAGTGTCGTACTCGTTTTCATTCTGATGAGCTTTCATTGGATCAACTTGGCTACATCGTTGAAAACCGCCTAATCCAACTTGGCCTTTGGCAAGCTTTCGCGCAATTCGACAACTTAACGGTGAAGTGTCCTGAGCGATTAAAAGACATCGATTTCAATGATGGAAACCGTATCACGCTAGAAAGCGGCGAACAGTTTGATGCGAACTGGATCATTGGCGCTGATGGTGCCAATTCTAAAGTACGTCAGCTAGCGGGTATTGGCCTAACTGCTTGGGATTACCGTCAACATTGTATGCTCATCAATGTTAAGACTGAGTTGCCACAACAAGACATTACTTGGCAACAGTTCACTCCTAGTGGGCCTCGCTCTTTCCTACCTTTGTGTTCATTGACAGAAGATGGACAAGAAGTCGGGCAAGGATCTCTAGTTTGGTATGATTCCCCAAAACGAATCAAACAGCTTTGCGCTATGACCAAACCTCAATTAAGAGAAGAGATCGTGCGTCACTTTCCTAAAGAGCTTGGAGATATCGAAGTTCTGCAGTTTGGTTCTTTCCCTTTGACACGTCGACACGCGCAGTCCTATTCGCATAGAGGTTGTGTGCTAGTTGGTGATTCAGCGCATACAATCAATCCATTAGCGGGGCAGGGCGTGAATTTAGGCTTTAAAGACGTTGATGTATTGCTATCAGTGACACAAGGGCAAGATGAGTTAACGGATGCTCTATTAGCAAAATATGAGCGTACTCGTCGCCCGGACAATCTTCTAATGCAGACCGGTATGGATTTTTTCTACAAAGGCTTTAGCAATGATTTGGGGCCTTTGAAGTTTGCACGCAATGCAGCATTAAAGCTGGCTGAAAATTCAGGGCCGATCAAAGCACAAGTATTGAAATACGCGTTAGGTATGTAGGCTAAGTATTACGTAGCAAACCAGATAGAAAAAAAGCGAGCCATGAGCTCGCTTTTTTAATTCGGTAAATCAAAGATCTACCGAGTCCAGAATCGGAAAAAAGAAAAAACCCAGCAAATTAATGCTGGGTTTTCAATGATGGTGCGGAAGGAGAGACTTGAACTCTCACACCTTGCGGCGCCAGAACCTAAATCTGGTGCGTCTA
>NZ_JAPEID010000079.1:0-5629 GCF_028823755.1 Vibrio sp. VP6 | reverse complement strand
GAGGTTTGGTTTCTCGTCTGAATTACGCAACAAAGCCTTCACAAGAAGACAAATTAGAAAATGTTCTTGGTTCTGTTAAGGGAATAGACTTAAACCCTTTAGCTGTACTAACTGCAAGAATAAATTATTTTATTAACATATCAGATTTGCTAGAAGATAACTTGGATATTGAAATACCGATTTATCTCGGGGACTCCTCATATGTTCCATCTGAGTACATATTGGATTGTGTTCAATGTTTGAAATATACTATTAACACTCTGAAGGGGCCTCTGGAAATAATTATTCCCAAGTCATGTGTTTCTGACTCTTCGTTATTCTCAAAAACAATGTCTAACATTGAATATCATATCAAAGCTTTAGATGTAGATGCTGTATATGAATCTTTAATTAATTTGTGTGATGACGAAGATAAAACTGAAGAAGTTAAGTCTAGTATCTTGACATTATCTGAGAAGTTTATCGAACTAGAAAATCAAGAGTGGAATGGGATTTGGGCTAGGATTGTTACAAACTTCTTAACTACTGCTAATATTGGACAATTTGATTTAATTGTAGGAAATCCTCCATGGATTGACTGGAAGAATTTACCTGCTGGATATCGCTCTAGAATTAAAGAGCTTTGTTTGGAAAGACATCTTTTTTCAGGGGATGGAGTCACAGGTGGAATAAATCTGAATATCTGTGCTTTGATTTCTAATGTTGCGGCCGAAAACTGGCTCGCACAAGAAGGTATTCTCTCTTTTCTAATGCCACATAATTTAATTTTCCAGCAGACCTACGAAGGATTCAGGGAGTTTTGGACATCAAAAGGTAATTTGTATCTTCAGGAGTTATTTGATTGGGGTAAATCTGGACATCCATTCAAACCTGTGACAATTAATTTTTCCACTTATGTTTATTCAAGGAAGTTTGTTGACTATGAGACTGGAGTGCCTGTTCATTGTATAAATAAAAAGAAAGGATCTCCTCCTTTGAGTGCATATGCACAAGAGACCAGTTATGAAAATGTTGCAATTAGTTTTGATGTTAACTCTAAGCTAGCAGGAACGATACATACTCTAAATAATATATTTAGTTATGCAGAGGATGAAGAGCAACTTCAAAAGTATAAAGCAATTGTTGGGGTTTCTAGTTATAAAGGGAGAGAAGGTGTAGAATTCTTTCCCCAAGAACTGTTTTTGCTAGATTACATTAAGACCACCTCTGGTAAACTAGAGTTTACCAACTACCAGGGGGGAACAAGATCTAAACATAAGATAGTTAAGCAAAATGTTCTTTTGGAGAAAGAGTTTGTCCATCCATTGGTGAAAGGCGTGGATATTGAACCTTTCTCAGTTAAACAAACCTCTTACTATGTACCGTTTCCTTATGAAGAGGGAAGTAGAAAGGCGCTTCCTCCTAGTGAACTTACAAAAAGATCCCCATTATTGGCGAAATATTTTTTGAAAAACAAATAAAAACTCTGGAGCAACAAACCGATTATAATGACAAGATCATAGGCGAAAAGAATATAAGTGCATTTTATTCTCTAGCGCGTGTGGGTGCTTATACATATGGCAGTCATTTTGTATGTTTTCGCGACAATACGAAATGGCAAGCTGCGGTTATTAGCGAGTTAGAGACTCCATGGGGGGAGATGAAAAGGCCTCTTTTTCAGAACCATGCAGTTAGTATTTCCCAGCGTGAAGATGGGACTTTCATCAGCCTAGCGGAGGCGCATTTTATATGTGCTATTTTGAACGCTCCAAGTGTTAAATCATATATGGAGAATTCTAGCGATAGCCGTTCGTTCAAAATTCGCCCTCCAGTAAACATTCCTCAATATGATGAGAATGATCCAGTACATGCTAAGTTGTCTGAACTATCAAAAGATGCTCATGCATTGAAAGGTGAAGACAAACCAATTGATAACGTATTGCTTGAGATTGACACTTTGGTTACAAACGGGCTTTAGTTGTTAGCAAGACATTCGTTACTTTTTGGTCGAGTTCAAATAATTTAACAAGGGTTGATGGCTTTCAGTTGTTTTTTCCTGTCACCCAGAGGCTGCCAAAGGCAGCCTCTTCTATATGCCTGCTCCATCAGCACATCATTGGTTTTCTGTGTTCTAGGTAGTTAGTTACCCTATAAGCTTATCCCCTGTCTGCAGACCTTAGAGCAAAAGATAGCGGTGAGGCTCTACGTAAATGCCCTTTTGATGGTGAAAAAGTGAGAGGTCGTTTCAAAATAGTATAGCAATTGATCTTCTCCAGTCAGACTGCTTAGGAGTTCGAGTCTCTCCACCTCTGTCATTACTCAAACCCCGTCCAGAAATGAACGAGATTTTTCATTAAGTGCCATCAATCGCTCAGACTTTATTGTTCAAACGTAATACCTATGGTTTTCGTTCTAATACCTATGAATTTAGGTGAGCGTTACTTTTTCAGTTCCATATAATGTAGTTCCTCAAGTCCTCTTTACTACTTTGGATGCACGTTAGACATGATCTATAAAACGAAACCATTATTTAACGTTAAGCAACATGAGATCGAGTTTGTTGTTCACCCTAAAGCTTTAGATTTTTATTGTCGCAAACTTGGAATTCACTCTACGTTTGAATTATCTAGTGGGATGTATGTTCTCGTGGTGCAAGGGTTACCGCGAACTGATAGCGTTTTGGATCGTGTTGGCGATATCAGAAGTGATCTCCCCTTTGGGCTGAGAGTTCCTTTGAATGCTCAAACAGCTAAAGCTTCAGCTCATGCGGCAAAGTCGGCCCGTTATCAGTTTAAAGAACCAGAGCCAATTCGATCTGTGTTTGAACAATTAACACCATTAAGTGCTTCTGTTGTTGAGTATGAAAAAGCACAATCACCAAAACAAGAAAAGAGATTCGACCTAGCTTGGATGCAGGTGGAAGAGACCATACCTCAACAACGTCTTTGGGCTGAATTGTTTACTTCTGAAACTCCTTTAGAAATCCAAGACTTAATCAAAAAATCAAATGAGCATCTCAACGAAGCCGACAGCAACAGCAGATAAGAAAAGACTTGATGCTCTTATTGAAGAAGCAAAAGCGGCCAGCACCGAATTAGCGAAGCTGACTGAAGAGCAAGTTGCTACTGCTAACCGCCATTTTGAGTTACTCGATTATTACGCTGAAGAAGCAATGAAAAAACTGGAAGCTGACGGCCTTCCAAGTGACTTATATGCTTACGCATCAATGGGGGTTGGTGCTATCGCGGTTGGTGTCGAGCAGCATTTAAAAAACATCAATGGTGTGCTTCTTGAAATTAACCACCTTTACGTATCACAGGTAGCGATGGCGAGTCGCGTTGGTGGTGTTAACTACGGTTCTTTTGTCGCAGAGCGAGCTTCGCTATTTAAAAAGTTAGATGGTAGCTTTGCCGCGTTATCCAAGCGTAGCATTCAAATCCCTGTTTATACTCAGATTAAACGCAACCTCAAACTGTCAACTCGCTCAATCATTCATAATGCCGATGAGATTATCGCAAAAGGTATAGTGCCTAATTTAGGCAAGCGTATGGCAAATGTGGCAATTGGTATTGCTACATCTCGTGGAGTCGGTTACGTAGGATTGGTACTTGGCGCTGCGAGTGGCGCCAAGAATATTTATGATGCTTGTTCTGTTGATAGCTCAGGAGAGTGTGGCAAAGTAACAACTCGTGAAGTAGTTGGATTTATTGGTGGTATTGGTGGCGGTACAGTGGGTGGAAATATGGCTTCCACTGGCACTATTTTGGTTCTAGGCGTTGTTGGTGTTACCTCTGCTCCTGTGTTAGCAATTGCTGCTATTGGAGCTTTTGTAGCTGGAGGCGCTATTGGTGGTATTGCGGGCTCGGCTATAGGAAAGACTGTTGGTGATAGTATTTACTTCTTGTACGAGAAAAGTGTTGAACTGTCGGAGTATATTGAAGAAGAAGTGTTATGAGTTGGTATGAGATGATTGCCATTGTTTTAGGTATGACTTTCGGTGGATATTTAGTCCTTTGGTCTATTCCTGGTGTGATTATGAGCGCAATGGTCTCACTAGGTGATATCGAAAGAATTGTCTTTATTGATAAACAATTGGCGAAAAATTTAAATAAGTATTACGACGAGAAAGGCTACATGCGCTGGGATTATCAAATGTCCTATGCAATTGGAACTCGATTGTTTGGGTACTGGCTCGCTTACCCATTTATTAAGCATAGGATGACCACCACATCGAAGAAATTTAGAGTATTTATGTGGGTTAATTGTATTGGCGTGTGGAGTTTTTTTATTGCTCCATGCTTTGCTCTATTGGTTCAATGGCTGGAAAATATTGGTTGATCTGCTTAAAGAAGCAATGACTTCCCAGTTGTACTATCTTAAGCTGAGATAATTGGTTCATGGTTTGGTAAGTTGACCAAATCGTCTTTTATCTCCATTATCTCATGAAGGTCAGTACAGCATTTGCCGAAAGTGGGTAAAGTCTAAGCGAGATGCTTCCAGTAGGTGCTAAGACTATGATAAAAAATAAACTATTGGCGCTATTCTTCTGAGGAAGTATCGTTCCAGCCGTCACTTTCGTTATAGCGTGCTAAGGTTTTTTCCATTAGGTCTTTGATTTCAATGTGGTGAGTATTGTCAGGAGAATGGTGAAGCGCAGATCGCTTTGCTCCCCCTAGGGTTTTCATAAAGATGTTTTCTTCATCAATTTTCCTTTCTTTTACATTGAAGTACGTGATGTGATAACTCGGCATAAAATCGATATCCATTAATTGGTCTGCATTTAACAATACAACATTTCGTCGCAGTATTACACATGATGGTGAACTGGGTGCACGAGAATATGCGCTTGATGCGTCTCGATGTTCCACTCTTTCATTTCTGCAAGGAACAGGCCGTGATTATTGATGGAGTCGATGAGCTCTGGCGCGCGCTCTAATTGGATTAATAATGATAGTGGGGTAACTTGCTTGTGCTCTTGATCAAAGCCGTGTTCGATTTGTTCTTCAAGCATATAGATTATGCCAGGCTCCGCTTCGCTACCTTCTTCAAACAATCGTGACTCGATCCCTTCTGCGTCATATAAATGAACCAGTAAGTTATACAGCTTTTCAGCGCCAACAAGTTTCGTTCGATTTGCTTGTGAGTTCAGTTCATGTAATCGCATCTCTAAGTTTCCCCCTTGTTTTCTCGCTACGCTGAGCATCAGTTTGATGTCTTTTTTGATATTCGATAAGGACTTATCGTTGAGCTTTGGTTTGAGGTATTTGATCAGAATGTCATTGCGTGTCGCGACTGGTACAAAGCGGGTGGATACGGACACCCGACACAGCAAATGAAGCAGGGCGTGGGTAATGACGTTGTGAAGGTTGTGGTAGTAGTCAAAGTCTCGTTTGATTTGCATAGCCAAGGTAACGTTGTGGATTAGTTTTTAGAATATGGGTGCTCGTTGGCCTGTCTCGTTACAATACTGAATCAGGAAGAGGGTTGCCCCTCTTCCTGTCCAGCTACTTCATACGTGTTTCGTAGACAACGAAGCGTGCCAGAAAGTCTGTGCCGCCTCCTTTATACCGAACCTCGCAAAGCGAGTCTCGGACTATCAGAAGTCCACACAGTATTGTGATGCAAATGACCACTAAGCCCATCAGGGCGG
>NZ_JAPEID010000078.1:0-5963 GCF_028823755.1 Vibrio sp. VP6 | reverse complement strand
GCATTTCACTGTTTTTATGTTCAGAGGTGTCGCACTTCGTACTTGAATCCAAGAAGCCTAACAAACGCTTTAAGACGGATTCGCAACGCGTGGCATTTGTGGTTTACGGCAAATTTAGTGATTTAGGTGGTATGCGGAAACATCGGTATTGCGTTGCTCACCACTTAAGCGGGCGTTAGTTTGCATGGATAAACTTTCACCCCAGTTATTATTTCTAGGGTGAAAGTCGTGTTATTTCAGATGATTCTGGGGTAGCTGTGATTGACCTAAGACACCAACGACTAAGATAAAGTCATCTTCTTTGATGAAATAAGCTGTGTGTTTTCCAATCGGGAAAAAAAAGCCATTTGGGTATATCTCGTCACAACTTCTTCCTAAGTCTGGATTATCAGCTAGCATCTGAAACCCTGATAGCAGAGTATCTTTGTAGTTACGCCACTGTAATTCAGAAAAGTTTTCAACAGTGTAGTCTTTTACTTTGCGCAAGTGAGATTGCGCTAAGTTACTTAGCTTGTATTTGTTCTTTTGCATAAGTTAGTTACAGCGAGTTCAGAAAGCTTTCACCATCAACAGTGTTTCCATTGTTCAAGTCTTCTTTAGCTGACTTAAAGCAGTGTTTGAGGTACTCAACTTTCATAGCTTCTAGCTCTTCAAAGTCACGAATGGACATGACAACGACAGTATCTTTACTGTTTTTGCTGATTTTTACTGGCTCGCGTTGTGCGCTCAGAAGTAGTTCGCCGAAATTTCGTTTGGCATCATTGGCTGTTAATGTATGCATGGTCAGTTCCCAATTGAGTGTACAGTTAGATTATAATGTATCGCATGAAATGTTCAATTTAATTAAATCGTGCGATTTGTGCGAAATGTAAACTAACAAACTGTTCAAGAGGGATTCGAAACGCGTGGCATTTTCACTATGCCTTGGTTTAAGTGATTAAGGTGGTATGAGGCGGCTTAGGTATTGCGTTGCTCACCCCTTAACAGGGCGTTATATGAAAAGATAGGTTTGGTGGCATTTTGGATTGGTTAGAATTAAAACCGTCAGAAATAATTGCGATTTGTGCTGTTATCGTATCAGTCATTTCACTCGTAGTAGCTAATAAAACACTTAAAGCTCAACGTACTCACAATAAATTGTCGTTGAGACCTATTGTGCATATTTCAAAGGGAGACTACGAAGACAAGATTTTCGTTAAAGTGAAAAATTATGGGCTAGGTCCATTAATAATAAAAAGCTGTGAAATCAATAAGTTTGGTCAACAATACGATACGTTAGTTGAGTCGTTAGGCGATAAAGCATCAGAAATTGTTTGGGACACGTTCGCTGCTAATATAGATGGTCGTGTATTGGCTCCTCAAAATGAGTTTATTTTAATTGAAGTAACATTTGAGGACGGTTTTGATGATCGAATCAAAAAGGAAATCAGAAGATCTCTTGCATCTACGACAATCACAGTACAGTACACTTGTGTTTATGGTGAGACTTATCCAGAAGAGCGGGAAAGACTATCTTGGTTTTCTAGGCACTAACTTCATATAACAAACTGTTTAAGAGTGATTCGCAACGCGTGGCATTTTCACTATGCGTTGATTTTAGTGTTTAAGGTAGTATGCGGCGGCTTTGGTATTGCGTTGCTCACACCTTAACAGGGCGTTAGTTTGCAATAGGAAAAACGCGCCTATATCGCAAGACCTAGTGGTAAAAGCTTAAAGTTGAAATTGTCTTATCGGCATTCAATTTCAGTGTTAACTTGCGTGGTGTAAACTCAAAATTGGTATCGTTTCAACGGTTGATTTGTTCTTTGGTGCGGCGACTTTTGGGTTAACTGAGTTGAACTTTTTTGCTGAGACTCTGCTCGTTGAGTTTGTTGGTATAAAAGCCGATCTACTCGCTGAAGTGACGCTTTCTTTGGTGTGGTTCCACCTTTCTTAGGCATGAATAACCAATATGCAGGCAAAATGTACGAATTAGTTCCAATCGGATGCTATTTCATGGCTTTACTTCCAGATATGGAAGAAGCAGAAACTGAGGCGAAAGCCTTCGTATTTTTCGCTTGGTGTGGTCTTATTCTCATAGCATCTTTCTTGGTTTACTTTAAGTTGCATGTGTGGTGATCGGTGCCAGTACGCATATAACAAACTGTTCAAGAGGGATTCACAACGCGTGGCATTTTCACTATGCGTTGGTTTAAGTGATTAAGGTGGTATGCGGCTTCATCGGTATTGCGTTGTTCACCCCTTAACAGGGCGTTATGTGACTAGGGGCGTGTTGCCCCTATGGTACTTAAAACCCGAGTTGTGATGTTGCAATGCCAGCTAAAACACCATACCCCAAATTTATACATAGATCTTTGAGTGTATTAAGTGCTCTAGAGTAGTTGATTGCGCTGTTTTGAGGTACGACTTGTTTTAGTTCTTCTTTGACAGCGTTTAGCTGGCGATTAATTTTAGCTTTAGCTATTTCATTCTCAATTTTATGTAATTCTTCAGTAAACTCTGAGAAACAATCGTCAAGCTCAGATACTCGTGCATCCAGGTATTTACTATATGCTTCGGGAGTTAGCACTTGATTGCCATCAGCATCTAAATTTATTACTTCACCATTTTTCCCAACATCAACAACAACAACCTGAGACATATCATCGGTAACTAAAATATTACGCTTTAGCTGCAAACCATCAACTTTTGCACCTTCTCCAATATTAATAAACTTCATAATCTCTCTCCTAGTTATTAAAGTTATAGTAATCTAGGTGCTTATTTCGAGCAATGATTACCACACGTAGTACGTCACATAACAAAGCGTTTAAGGCAGATTCGCAACGCGTGGCATTTTCAGTTAAAAATGGCTTTAGTGTTTACGGTGCCATGGTTTAGGTGAGGTGGTATCGTTGCTCACTACTTAACGCGGCGTTAGCTTACTCTCTAAAAATTAGAATCTTATAGCAAATGTTTAGCGCCGAGCTAAATCGAAATATCGTGCTCTGGCAATGTTTTATCTTGTACTCGTCTTGTTCCTGTCTAAGCTGTATCAGGTATCAGGTATCAGGTATCAGGTATCAGGTATCAGGTATCAGGTATCAGGTATCTGTTTGATATCAAGGCGGTGCAAATTCAAGCATCGCCTCGTTAGGTGTAAGTGGCAAAGCCCTCGTGTGAAATCAGCAATTCAAATGTCAGCTTTTGTGTGTGAAGCTCCGTGAGTCTCCACGCTCGTCGGTTTTAGCCAGGTTCAAGGTAATTCAAAGTTCAAACCTGTAAATTCGGCTCAGTGGTATGTCTCAAGTTCATACTTCATGGCGTAGTAGGGTTATTTTTTGGTATACAATGGCTTGCATGAATTAAGCTAACAAGGCGTTCAAGAGGGACAGTCAACGCGTGGCGAGTTTGGCTCAAATCTTGGCACTGGTGTTTACGGTATTAAATTGAAGTTTGGTGGTAGCGCGTTGCTGCCCCTTAACGCGGCGTTATGTTCTAGGAGAAAAAATGGGTTTCATTAATAAAGAAGTTATCCGTGGAATCACGGGTGTTTCTGATGAAGAACAAGCATCAATAAAGGCATTTTTGCAAGGTGCTGTCTATTGTTGGTGCAAGAATCGCAGAAATGAATGGTTCTCTCTTAGAGACTTAATGGGTGGTGACAATTTCTATTGGCAAGGGACACCACTAATTTCCCTCTACGAAAAACACGAAGCTAAGGGAAGTGACGATCCTGTAAAAGATGCAGGCAAAGATGCAGGGTGGTTATTAAAGTCGGTAATTGGCTCAGATCGGAGGCAGTTTGATACTAAAAAAGAAGACCTTATTCGTAAGTATCGTTGGACTGGTGAGTAACGCACATAACAAACGCTTTAAGACGGATTCGCAACGCTCGGCGGTTTTGGTTTGAATTAGCTTTAGTGTTTACGGTGTAATGGTTGAGTGTCGTGGTAATGTTGCTCACCACTTAAGCGGGCGTTAAATGCCAAAATATGATTAGGAGAATAATGGAATACTTTACTTACATCACTGGTATTGCAGCTTTAATCGGGTTTGCGCTACAGGTTTTTGATGCGTTACCAAGTTATCGCTCATATAGGCAGAAAATGTTCTATCTACTATTGGGGCTATTTCTAGGGAGTCTTGTAACAGCTTTTGACGGTTCAAAAATTAGTTTCGCATTCGAGATCTCTGAGCATGTTCTACTAGTCGCTCTCATCTGCGCTTTTATTGCTTGGTGTTTGTATGTTGCCAAAAACACACATCGTGATGAGTTTTTTGTTGCATCCGGTTTTGGTGCAATGATCTTACTTGTGGTGTTAGCTGCTGGAAATATACCTAGGTCTAATGATGATTTCGCTAAGCTAACAATATCTGAGCTATTGCAGCTAAGTGAAAGTTCGTTACGAGAAAATGATTTCGATCGCGCTATAAAACATCAGGAAATGGCATTGAAAAAAGTACCTCCTAAAGATGTTCGGTATCCAATTATAGAAAGTAAAATCGAGAAGATAAAAACAATGCAGGTTGATGGCATTTAACAAAGCGTTCAAGACGGATTCACAACGCGTGGCGATTTCAGTTCCAATTAGTTTAAGTGTTTAAAGCACAGTGGTTTAGGTAGGGTAGTCTGCGTTGTTCACCACTTAACGCGGCGTTAAGCATCAGGAGGAAAAATGGTTACAGGTACTATTTCGGGAAGAGAATATACAGAAGAGGATATTTTTGATCCCCGTGTTTATCCAAGAATGAAAGAAGAACCACTACTCAATGATGATGATTGTTTGGTAGTTCCCGTTAGGAATGAAAATGCTCCTCATTTTCGCCGTGTTGGCAGCCCGTCATTTGGGACAAGATTAGGACGGGATGAGAACAACCCAACTCATGATGAATGTGTTCAGTACATTTTTGATGAGTTAAATGATGATGAAAGAGACAATGTTCAATTTTCAACATATGTGTTCAACGATAACAGGCAGTATGAAGAGCAGGTTATATTTAAGCCAATTGATGGTGACAATTACTCTTGGTTTATGGAAAACGATTGTCGAACAGCATTTAGTGACGATACATATATAAAGCCAGACTTGGCTGGTAGAGATGTAGCAAAGTTTTCTCCGACATCAGCATACCCGAATGTCATTTTGGAAGTGATCAGAACTCATATCCCAGATCAAGACACATTTAAAAAGCTTTTTGAGCTTTCAAAGTGTAATTACCATATCTATTTCTACTTTATCGCTGAAGGAAATAATAGCTCTAGGATAAATCACTTACGTAATGATGGTCAGATTTTGACTATCAGAGTATCTCACTATTTAATAGGTGGGAAACTGTTCAAAAATGGTCAGGAGTATTATTCTCAAGGAGAAAATGACTCATTTGAACACTGGTACAATTACTTGAGAAACAGTTATTTTATAAATGCAAGAGAAAATGCTTAACAAAGCATTTAAGAGTGATTCCCAACGCTTGGAATTTTTGTCTACGCGCTGGGTTTTGTGTTTACGGTGCAATGGTTTAGGTGTGGTGGTAGCGTTGCTCACACCTTAATGCGGCGTTAGCGCGCTAAGTCGACATGATATTTATAAACATTATTAAGAGGATAAGATGAAATTTAATATGTCTGTTAATGATAACTTTGCTTCATTCTTTGATGAGGGGAGTGAAATTTATATTTTCGTTGATAGTTTTGATAATGAAAACTTTGATGTGAGGCTAGGAAATATAAGTGAATCAGAGTTAATTGGCTCAATTTCTGCGAAAAGTGACTCTGAATTGAACTCGAAGCTTGAAGAGCTTTATCGTAGCTTTATGGAGGGGTAAACATGATTTCACAAGCTCAAATAGCTGCGCTCGAAAGTTCAGTAAATGAGATTTTACGTCGCCATAAAATGTCATTTAAGTTATCTAAGCACTTTGTTAAAGGGCTTTGTTGCGTAATTCGATGGAACTAAATCAAGAAACTACGATCTGAGCGG
>NZ_JAPEID010000077.1:0-5907 GCF_028823755.1 Vibrio sp. VP6 | reverse complement strand
ACGCTTAGGTGATCTAAATTTAAGCTAAATTTGACCCATTATTAATTTGCACGTATATTAACCATCAAGTGATGGTTCTCCTCACTAATATTGGCAATGAAAGAAAACCTCGAAAAATGGGTAAGGACAAACGTTACATGCGTACAGAGACAGTAAGCTTTTTGAAAAAACACGCTGCTGATCTTCCTTTAGATGATGCTATGACCATCACACAAAACGGCAAGCCGATTTATGTTGTGGAGTCATATGAAGAGCGCCAAAGACGCGATCAGGCTATTGCTTTGATGAAGCTGGTCAGTTTTGGACGTGAAGATATGACTGCTGGACGAACAACCAGCTCAGACAAATTTAAGGAGAGATTGGCGGCTCGAAAATCCAAATAAGAGGGACTTAATGAGCACCAATATTGTATACACCGAAGCATTTGAAAATATGACAGACGACCAAATCAACTACCTATCACTCTGGAGTGAAGAGGATGTTGTGGTCGAGAGGATTGAAACCCTTGTAGAGAAATTTGAGAGTAACATTACTGATAATCCAGAAATGCACCCTCCTTGCCACGAGTTAACAACTCTTGGCGTATACAATATTCGCCAATTCAGCTTTGATGGTTTCAAGTTGCTCTATGAATATCATGAGCACATTGACACCGTCGCAGCTCTCGCGTTGGTACGGGATAAGCAAAACCTACAATCGATGTTGGTCGATTACTGCTTAATCCACAAATAACGTTCAGAAAACAAAAGGCCGCTCGATAGCTGTCTCTTATACACAAATCCCCAAGCTTGTAGCTTGGGGATTTTTTTTGAACTCTTTCAAGTGTGTGTGATCTGATCACTTAGTAATCCTTACTGAAACACTAAGATGACACACTCAGACGCTAAACTTTGGGCACAAGAACAATTTGGACAAGCACAACTTAAAGACCCTCGAAGAACACAACGCCTCATCAGTTTAGCGACTTCTATTGCTAATCAACCAGGAGTCTCCGTGGCTAAACTTCCTTTTTCTCCCGCCGATATGGAAGGTGCATATCGCTTTATCCGCAATGATAACATCGATGCAAAAGACATCGCTGAAGCAGGTTTTCAATCAACGGTATCTCGAGCTAACGAGCATAAGGAATTACTCGCGCTTGAAGATACAACAACGCTCAGCTTTCCGCATCGAAGTATCAAAGAAGAACTCGGGCATACTAATCAAGGCGATAGAACTCGAGCTCTCCACGTACATTCGACGTTACTTTTTGCACCACAAAACCAAACCATTGTTGGTCTGATAGAGCAGCAGCGATGGAGCCGAGATATTACCAAGCGTGGGCAAAAGCACCAACACGCGACTCGCCCTTATAAGGAGAAAGAGAGTTACAAATGGGAGCAAGCTTCTCGTCGTGTCGTTGAACGCCTAGGGGATAAAATGTTAGATGTTATCTCGGTCTGTGACCGAGAAGCAGACCTCTTCGAATACTTAACTTATAAGCGTCAACATCAGCAGCGTTTTGTCGTTCGCTCAATGCAAAGTCGTTGTCTAGAAGAGCATGCTCAAAAGCTTTACGACTATGCGCAAGCGTTACCAAGCGTCAAGACAAAAGCGCTTACCATCCCCCAAAAAGGAGGAAGAAAAGCGAGAGATGTAAAGCTTGATGTTAAATATGGTCAGGTGACATTAAAGGCTCCGGCAAACAAAAAAGAGCATGCAGGCATACCTGTTTATTATGTTGGTTGTCTTGAGCAAGGGACATCAAAAGACAAGTTAGCATGGCACCTCTTGACGTCGGAGCCAATAAACAACGTTGAAGACGCCATGAGAATTATCGGTTATTACGAGCGTCGATGGCTGATTGAAGATTTCCATAAAGTCTGGAAAAGTGAAGGGACAGATGTGGAATCACTCAGGCTACAAAGTAAAGATAACTTAGAGAGATTAAGTGTCATCTATGCTTTTGTTGCTACGCGTTTATTGGCGTTACGCTTCATTAAAGAAGTTGATGAGCTAACGAAAGAAAGTTGTGAAAAGGTATTGGGCCAAAAAGCTTGGAAGCTACTGTGGTTGAAACTAGAAAGTAAGACGTTACCTAAAGAAGTGCCCGATATGGGCTGGGCGTACAAAAATCTCGCTAAATTAGGCGGTTGGAAAGATACCAAGAGGACGGGGAGAGCTTCAATAAAGGTGCTTTGGGAAGGATGGTTTAAATTACAAACCATCCTTGAAGGCTACGAACTCGCAATGTCTCTTGATCACTAGACTTGTGATCAAGAGACGGGTGGCTCGATAGCGGCTTTTTTATGTCCAAAATTCTATCTTCAGAAAAATTTGCAAACGTCGAATACACTTATTACGTTTAATAAAAAAATAATGAACAAAAACTTTCATTTCATTGGAGCTCTCCTGACTGCACTACTGCTAGCTGGTTGCTCAACAACGTACAACATCAGCGGAGACGTAAAACTCGAAGTTCACGGGGATCTTATAACAACTGAACGCGACACATTTGAAGTTTTGAATGACGTTAAGTTAGGATTATAAGTTCAGGCAGAGACATAGAGCCCTCTAGAGAGATCTATGTATTACATATGTAATACAGCTTAATTAATTCTTTACCATCAATATCGTCTTCAAAACCTTGTAACGCAACAACAATTAAGTGTTTATCGCAGTGCTCACCCCTTAACAGGGCGTTAGGCAAAAATGAGTTTTTCTAGAATAAAAGCAGTATGTGTAGAAGATTCGGTGGAAACAGAAGATGTGCTAGTTGTTGACTTATTTGTAAATACTGATAGTTCCGCACGTCCGATGGAGAGTTTTGGTTACACGATTGATGGCGGAGACAAGTGGCCTATTTATATTATACCCAAAGATAAAGAAGGGTTACTTCATTGGGGAGCAGGTGAAGGGAACGCTACATCAACAGTGAACTTGTTTCAAAGAAAGATTCAAATAGGTGAGTACATCACTCGTACTGATACTGATCGTAGCGGAACATCAGAGTGTACCTACAGAATTACTGAGGTTTTCGATTGGAGTCAACTTCGATAATTTGCCTAACAAAGCATTTAAGCATGATTCTGCTCGTATGGCTCTTTTACTATGCGTTGATTTTAGTGATTAAGCTACCGGCTTTGGCATCGGCTTATTGCGAAGAAGGTTGTGGCAAATGACCCAAAAATCCACTTTCTTTGGCCTACTTGGTCGCACATCTAACGGATATGCACTTTCAACATGGAAGCGCATCTTACCACGCTCTTTCCAAGCGCGATAAACAACTTGGTAGTTAACGTCATTACCTTCATCGTCTTTCAACATACAACTGCAGTAACGCGTGTAACCTCCGTGATAGCAGAACTGATCTGGTAACGTCTCGATAATTTGTGGTAAGTGGCGGGATAGCATATATCGAGTCTCATCGAAAACACGCAAGTCCGGTTGATATGGATACAGCTGTTCTTTTGCCACTACTTCGCCGTCGCGAATACTTCGAGTGAACGTATGATGCGATAAAGTAAAGAAGAGGGTGTAGCTCTCGTTACGTTTTGGGTGAGTAAATGTAATTTTAAGAGCATCTAGGTGGGATAAGTCAAATTCCTGCTCATCAACTTTGAACGATTTCCACTGCTGAACAGCACGATCAGGAAGGTTGAATAATTGCTTTTTCGCCATTGATGTCGGTTTTTCCTTACCCCAGAAATAACAAAGGCTCCATCTAGGGAGCCTCGTGAACTTATCATATAAGTTCAATTCAGAACATCATTACCGGACACTGCCTCGACCCTCAAGACTAAAGTAATCAATCAGGTTACGCGATGTCATCATTCAAAAATCAAGCGAGAGCTATTCAGTCTGAACAATGTCTGCTGCATCGTTTGACTAAATATTAGTGCAATAATGATATGCGAGTCAAGATTAGAGTACGTAATTTTTACGTATTTTTCACGTATTTTATCCGTAATTTAGCATAAAGGTCAGCGGGTTAAGTTTACGATTTGAAAGGCGATGAACCTTTTTTTTGGGCACACCTGAAGGAAGAAGGAAATGCCCCACTATATGCACTGTATTCGCTTTGATTTCACGTTTTTTTCTAAATGGTTCTTGTTTTTCCTTGGTGCTATCGTCGATTTGAAGCTAGTGAAATTCGGGGAGGTCTGAGCGTCTTCCTACTAGCTAACTTTCGTATCTCAATGGCGGTAAAGTTTTGCAGCTGCCTGTCTCACTTCAGTGTTCAAAGCCTTTCATATAATTCCTGCTTTCAATATCTTGGGGAGTAAAAATCGAAGTGGCGTATGGACTAACAAATTGCTTAAGGGTGATTCGCAATGCTGGAAAAAGTAAAGCAAATACTTGATAAGAATGATTTATCTTGTAGATACGTGCATGCACGGGGTACTTACTGTTACAACTCCATGCGGAGTTGACCAGAATCCTTTTCGCCCTGATGCCTAACGTAATTCGCTATTACCTGTTCATTCACGCCTACGCTACTGACAAAGTAACCTGGCGACCAAACAATGTTCTCTTTCCAGTAAACCTTACTTAGCCAACTGAACGTTTTTCGCATGTGGTGCGACGATTGGCTTTTTAGTTTACCCATGACGTCTGAAATACTGTACTTCGGTGGGATAAGCATCATCATATGCAGATGATCTTCATCAAAGCCTATCGTCTCGATCTCAACGCCAGGTAAACTTCGCAGTAACTTTGGCATAATCTTTCGTAGGTAGCTGCACATACCAGGGTTCAGGATTTTCCGACGGTACTTAGTCACCCAAACTATGTGATATTTAGTGTAATAAACACTATGGGACGAGGTGTAATATTGCATTTAGCCATCGTACCGTCTCCAAAGGCATTCATCCACGGGTAAACCCGTGGTTTTCTGTATCCACAGAATAAAAAATGCTCAAATACGGGATGAATGGACGTTTACTTGGGGGGCAACACGCAATAGCGTTGAGCTATATGCTGTCTCCGTAAAGCAAAATCACGAATATACTATAGGGCTATTTCAAGGAAAATTTTATATTAAATCAAATATTTTTGATCCAAAATATATAAAATATGTGAT
This sequence comes from Vibrio sp. VP6, assembly GCF_028823755.1. NCBI lineage: Bacteria > Pseudomonadati > Pseudomonadota > Gammaproteobacteria > Vibrionales > Vibrionaceae > Vibrio > Vibrio sp. VP6. The sequence goes on along the minus strand of NZ_JAPEID010000077.1, from coordinate 845 downwards.
ACTCGTTGTTTTTCTAATGTCGCCGCTGTCTGACTTCGATGGCGCTCTAACAAAGCAGCCCATTTCCCCATCCGTTCTTGACTATCCCCTATTAAATGGCCATCAATCCACATGTTGTGTAAATCAAAAACCACCACGGTTTGAGCGTCATGAACCTCATCCGCTAAATGGATTTGACTATAGCGATTATCCAAAACATAAATTCGTCCATCATCATGATGGTATTCCAATACTAGATGGTAGATTTTAGGCGTAGTGGATGGCAATAATAAATACGCGAGACGCAACCGGTTTGATGGCATTCCTTGCCTAAGTAACGAGAAGTACTTCGCTATCGCAATATCTTCACAATCGCCTTTAAATCGTCGCAATGTTTCTTCCGGTGTCGCCCAGTAATCTTTTTGCCCCCACAGTTTGATGTCACGAGTGTAAATGATTCGGTTATAAAAATCGTGCGTCATTAACAAACGACTTTTTATCCATTCAACATCTTGCGCTTTCACTTCATTCACGCCCCATAACAAATACAAAACAAGTCCAATTATTCGTCTCATTTCATCACTTATAATGACAATTCACCCAGTAGCCAGTATAGAAAAGATGACGAACACCAACAAAAAAAACAGGAAATTGGCTCATTTCTTTCGCTAAAAAACCATAAAAACGTGAACGATGCGACTATTCTTTAACAAGCAAGATTCCATTTTTAACAATCTTGTTACTTTGCCCTCTTTTTTCTCAATGGAAACAGGAGTACAACTTATGAAAAACCATTCTCGTACCGTCGACGCCATTCCCCCAAAGGTAATGCCCTCTTTTCTTGTGCATGCTCGGGAGCGAGGCGT
>NZ_JAPEID010000076.1:0-5940 GCF_028823755.1 Vibrio sp. VP6 | reverse complement strand
TTTAGGAGGAATGTTAACGAGCAGCTTTACAGTTGGGATGCTTACTCTCTCTGTCATTGCGGATCAGAAACGACAGCGACGTGAAATAAATGGGAGGTAATCAAGCTTGCTTGGTTGTAAAAAGAGTAAGTGACAACTTGATGTCGTCGGCGGGAGACGTGATTGGTCAAGTATGAGCAATAAAAGTAATTACGCAGCATTGGATGCCCTGAATGTGCAACTGTGGTTAACGGGTGTTGATATTCTGGATATAAAATATTTGAACAACATCGTTGAGCAGAGTCACCGTTGGGTGAAGCAGAAAACTCGACAAGCTCTGGGCTGGAAATCAATTAAAGAGGCAACGGCAAGTCTTCATGGTCGAGAAATGTGGACAATGCTCAAACATGGTCAGGTAAATGTTGCTGGAGATACGGTCTGTGAGCGTTTTTATGCGCTCGCAGAATAATTGTATCTGGAGGATTGGTTCGCCACGCCACTACAACTATTTGCGACAGAATCCGATACTTTGGTCATCACCCGTTTAGCTCGCCTTGCTCGCTCAGTTGTCCATCTTGCACAACTCGCCAAGCGCTTTGAAAAAGAAAAAATCAACTTAATCGTTATCGACCAAAATATCGATACGAGTACATCAACTGGCAGATTGATATTTAACATGCTGGCATCCATTGCGGAATTCGAGAATGACTTACGTACTGAACGGCAAGCGGAAGGGATTACCAAGGCAAAAGAAAACTGCGTGAAATTTGGGCGACCAGCCAAACTCAATGAGCATATATGTGATGCAATACATTCTCGTCGAGCAGAAGGAGCCACGATCGGTCAACTTGCGAAAGAATTTGAGCTTGGAGAAGCAACGATATATCGCGCCTTAAAAATGGTAGTGACAAAAGAGAATAAGCCACGTCCCCCGCTTGCTAAAATCAATGTATAGTGAAAATGCCACGCGTTGCAAAGCCCCCTTGAACAACTTGTTATATGTTTATCCTGTGTCTATAATTTGTGCGCACACATACTACGCATAGGTTACTATCATGAGAAACGCATATAGTACGCAAGCACCAAAAAAAGCCACGAACTTAAGTTTAAACAGTGAGCTACTCGCTGAGGCTAAACGCCTAAATATAAACCTTTCAGCAACAATGGAAAAGGCACTTGAAAAAGAAGTAAGCCAACGCCTTAAAGCTGAATGGTTGGAGAAAAATGCCGATGCCATTTACGCCTGTAACGAGCTAACTGCAAACCACGGGCTATTTTCCGATTCTTACCGAGTATTCTAATGTCACAATTTTCACTATACAAAAACAAAGATAAGAGCACTGCAATTGCGTACCCATACTTTGTCGACGTTCAAAGTGAATTGCTAGATACATTGAACACTCGATTAGTGATTCCGTTGACACCTATAGAGTTATTAGAGAAAAAAGCGCCTAGTCACCTATGCCCAATAATCCATATTGATGAAGGTGACTTCGTAATTCTTGCGCCTAGTCACCTATGCCCAATAATCCATATTGATGAAGGTGACTTCGTAATTCTGACTCATCAAATGGCAAGTGTACCAAAAAAAATTTTACAAGAACCTGTAAACGATCTAAGCACTTTTCGAGACGAGATCATCTCTGCTATCGACTTTCTGATCACTGGCATATAACGCCATGTTTAGGGGTTAGCAACGCATAGTGAAAATGCCACGCGTTGTGACTAAGCCAACCACCAAAGCTAACCCGCTACCAATCCGCTTTGCTGGCAATGAAAGAGCTGGGCTAACCACTCTTGGTAACGATATCAAATCAGAAAGCATGAACTCGTCATCAAGCAGCTTGACTGTGAGCGCGAAATCAATGAAACCAAATTCGTACGAGTCGCGGCTTATTTTCATTCGCCAGCACAGCTATGAAGAAATCATCGATGCAATCAATCAAGTAAAGTTGAATATGATCAGATGATTATATATGCATCTAGGCGGTTTTTCTTTGTGTATAGCATTTATGCTATACACACTTTTCTAAGGATGGCTTGACTCCTGGTTTCTCTTGATGGTTAGGAACTTCAATCCTAACCATCGAGCCAGAGGGACGACCATCGGCAAACTTGCGAAAGAATTCGAGCTTGGGCAAGCAACGATATATCGGGCGTTAAAAACAGCGATAACAAAGGAGGACTAAAATATCGCCATGCTCAAAATTTAACCTCATTTATTTTCTGTAGTAATTACGCAATAACGTAGCTTTTAAGTTAATTTAACGAAATTCGGTTTACCGTCATAGCTAAAATGTTGACAGCCATTTTATCTTGTTTTGGTATTGAGTTCTAAATTGCTCCAGTTCAGTTGCAGATAACGCTACAGAAGTGCTTGCGGTCGTTTGCATTGCATCAACCGGCTTTCCATCTTTAAGTAACTCATAGTGTAAGTGAGGGCCCGAAGACAATCCGGTATGACCGGACAACCCTATTATTTGTCCACGTCGGACGTGTTGACCTTCCTTTACGGATAAGTGGTTGAGATGAAAGTAACGCGTCTTGTAATGGGTATCGTGTTCAATTTCCACATAATTGCCCGCAGAATACGAGTAACGTGCGATACGAACGATGCCATTCCCTGTTGCTGTGATGGGAGTGTTATCTGGAACGGGGAAATCGGTCCCATTATGTGGGCGCCGCTCTCTCGTAACCGGATGTATGCGGTGAGGGTTAAACGGTGAGCTGATAGCCCACCCTTTAGGTACTGGTTGTCGACTTAAAGCTGGATTCGTTCTAACCCCATAAGAGGTATAGAATTCACCGTCTTTGTAGCGATAAGCTGTTTTAATGTGCTCGCTACGTTTGACTCTAAAGGCGGCTATATCTTCGCTACCCAAATGCGGAGACAGTATAACATCGATACGATCGTTTTCATGTAAAGCAAAATTGGGCTGCCATGGTGTCTGGATGTAAAGCGGTTGTGTAGATGTATGCAATACGACGGTGCTGTGAGTTGCATCATCTGGTGAGCGCAGATTTACGTGCCAGCAAAGCTGTGTGTTGCACCAGCGCAGTCGCTCAGCGCGGTGTTTATCCCAAACAGCAAGAGATGCTCCTAGTTCATTAATATCGATATCTAGTGCGGCTAAATGACGTTTTAAACTGGTTGCGAGTGCTGGGCGTGATATCTCCAGAATTCTGAATACGGCTTCAATGCGATCTCCTTGTCGAAACGAGTATATTAGGCTTGGGATATCTATCTTCTCTACAGACGTAGAGATTTCAGGGACCGGTCCTGTCAGTAAACGAGTCGACAAAATAGGTAACGATGTCCGCTGGAGGTGGTTATCTGCATGATATGATAACGCGGCGCCACCACTTAACACGGCAATGAGCGGGATACTGGCTTTGATACGGGCAGACACGGATGACGAAAACAAAGGCATGGAATATCAAAATCCAGATATAAATAAAAGATTAACGCGATCTCGTATCGTACCTAAACACTCTTTGGGTTCATTGTAGGATAATGCTGAAAAGTAACGCTGATATTGCCAATTGATCACGATTTTAGAGTTTTCCAATATACCTCTTGCGAACCTCTAAAAAGGCACCTTTAGTATAGGAGTGCCCCACCAGACACCTGCCTTGCGTTCGATAAGACAACTTGCCATTATTGATACTGGTACGACGACGCCTTACAATTAAACCTTCCAGTCCCAACTGCTCTTCAACTCGCATCTGAATGCGAAATCGCAACGCTTTCCAGTAACATTCAAATCCATCAAGCATTACGATAACGTCTGTCTATATCAGCCAACTCTTGGGCAAATTCTCGTTCATCTTGGCGTTTTTTGATGTCAATCAGGCGCCCTTGACTGACTGACGCTTTCGCCTTAGGCGCCGGACGCAGCGTTACGATGGCCAATACGGCCTCTTGAATTTCTTCGGGCGTCATCATGCAGCCCCCTCTTAACCAATAAATTTAACTTATTACTCTTTTTTTCGCAGATATTTGCAAAACGCCAAAGCTCACGCTACGCAATCAAATAAGATGAAAAGTGAAAACGTTAGCGACGCCATTTCTTTATTAATCATTGGTCAGTTTGAGTAATAGGGCTTGCTTTGTATCATTTTTTATTAATCGTACCTTCGCTGTAATGGCGTAGTCTCTATGCCGATATCGGCGGACGCTTCAGGTATCGACCCTGATAATTGACACTTAAGAAAAAGCACCGCTGAAGGGAGTCCTGGATGTTGGTAAGTTAAGCTCGCGATACATTCGCCAGAGTAGTCTTATTAAACGCCAGTGCTAGTGATATTTACATGCTGTGTGTCCTAACGTGTGTAATAACGCTGGTTTTGAGCTGTTTGCATTGGTTTGAATCGATACTTCAATGCCAGTTTATGTAACATATTTTCGAACAAGGCCGCTTCAGCAGTCATTTTTCCGTTGGATTGTTGTGACCGGTGGGATGAAGGAAAACTGTCGACTCTCAACTCAATAAATTGTTGTCTTGCTTTGTTGCGTAAGAGCTCAAGATCGTCAATATACAACGAAGAACGACTTTGTATTTGTGAAGTAATGTAGCTTTCGTAAGCTTTAGCGCGCTCTAATAGTTTTAAAGTTCTTTTCATTTTTATCTCCCGGAGTTAAATCGTAGTATCGGGGTTAAATGTTGTGGTCATGCGTCCGCTCATTGATTTTGTTATTTAAGAGCGCGGTTGACTGCCCGAACGAGATTTTTTTTGAAGATATAATCGACGTAAAGTTTCTCTATTCATACCAAGTATGGCGGCAGCGCGAGTTTGATTGCCATAAGTATGGATAAGTACTTCTTCGACAATGGCTCTTTTTAGTTCTGGCAGTAATTGAGTTAAATCAGGTGAACTAGGTGCAGGTTGATAAAGTAACTCCATGACTTGTTGCTTAAATTGTAATGGATTAATGACTTTATTCATAAGAGTCGTATCTATAACTGATGAAGGGAGGTAATGTCCCTCCCTTCATCTTTTACTTTATTTGATGGTGCCTTTACTTAACTAGTTTAGCGTAATTTGAACAGAGCGTTCTAGTTGTGCGTTCTGCGCGTTGTTAAGCGGCTGTTGATCTGCGACACCTGAGGTGTGGATACGCTCAGCATCGATACCTTGGTTGATCAGGTACTGACCGACATTTTGCGCACGTTCGCCAGATACTCGTAGGTTAGTTTGCTGTGAACCAGTTGAATCCGTACGACCCACAATATCTGCCGTCAATTCGGGGTTATTGCGCATGGTGGTCACCACTTCATCAAGGTTGTATCGGCCATAGTCGTTCACATCCACTTGACCCGTTTGGTACGGTAGAGTGTAGGTCGAACGTGAGACTTGAGTAGTGGTGACTTCTTTGACTACTTCTACAGGCACTTCTACTTTTTCTTCAACAACAAGAGGAGTGTCTGGCTGGCCAAATTTGTAGGTCATACCCCAGTACACCTGACTTAGGTCTAAATCTTTACCATTTTTGGCTTCTAAGTTGTTGTAGTAATCGTAACCAATCTTAGTGGTCACCGAATGCGTTAACTGATACTCAAGACCAATACCTGCAGTACCACTGAAGCTGTCTGTTTTGAGTTCACTTCCATCAGCAAAGATGTACGTTGCCCCTAACTTACCATACATGGATAGATTGTCGGTAAAGTACAGATTACCTTTCATCCCTAATGTACCTAAGTGTAGTTCTGCATCGTCGAGGTTGTGCATGTAGTCGTAACTACCGTACAAACCAAAATGTTTTCCAAAATCGTAACCCATTTCAATTTTCGGACTCAGTACTTCACTTTCGCCTGCGGTGATGTCTGAGCCATTGGTTACGCCCATCCCTGCCGCCGCACCAAGCCAAAATCCGGATTTGTCTACGTCTTGCTCAAGGTTAGCTGCATTTACAAGGCTTTGTTGCGTAATTCAGACGAGAAACCAAACCTCCTAAAGTTG
>NZ_JAPEID010000075.1:0-5953 GCF_028823755.1 Vibrio sp. VP6 | reverse complement strand
GAGACGCTAACCGGAAAAAAAATTAATGACGACGGCTTTACGGCTGTTCTAAAAGATGTGCCTCGCGTACTTGCTCGCGAATGGAGAAAACTGCTTTATATACTGCCTAAAGCAATTGGCTTGTTTTTGCTCTTACTTATCCCGGCACTAGGGCAAACTGTTGGCCCGGTTTTATGGTTTATCTTTACCGCGTGGATGCTCGCGATTCAATATTGTGATTACCCGTTCGATAACCACAAAATTCCGTTCAACGACATGCGTTACAAATTGAAACAAAAGCAAGGTAAAGCCTATGGCTTTGGTGTGTTGGTTTCAGTATTCACAACGATTCCAATTTTAAACCTTATCGTCATGCCTGTTGCAATATGCGGTGCGACCGCCATGTGGGTGGCAGAGTTTAAACATCAGCGCTAGGTCAAATTTAGTGAAAGGGAAGGCTGTTCGATGCGCTTCCCTTTCTTTTTACTAAATTCTCGGCCAACCTAATAAGATATAACTTTTTAATCCTTTTCCCTTTTTTTTATACCGCATATTCTTCTATCCATATTCACACAACGTGTAATGAAGGAACATCACTATGAGCAAAATCTACGAAGATAACTCTCTTACCATTGGTAATACGCCCCTAGTTCGCCTAAACAAAGTGAGCAAAGGTAACGTTCTAGCGAAAATTGAAGCACGCAACCCAAGCTTCAGCGTTAAGTGCCGTATCGGTGCAAACATGATTTGGGAAGCAGAAAAAGCTGGCACTTTAAAGCCAGGCGTAGAACTAGTAGAACCAACCAGTGGTAACACAGGTATCGCATTAGCGTTCGTAGCAGCCGCTCGCGGTTACAAATTGACTCTAACTATGCCTGAATCAATGAGCCTTGAGCGCCGCAAGCTACTTAAAGCACTAGGCGCAAACCTTGAGCTAACCGAAGCAGCGAAAGGCATGAAAGGCGCAATTGCTAAAGCAGAAGAGATCGTAGCAAGCAATCCTGAAAAATACCTTCTTCTACAACAGTTCAACAACCCTGCTAACCCGCAAATTCACGAGAAAACCACTGGCCCTGAAATCTGGGATGCGACAGACGGTGAAATCGATGTGCTAGTAGCAGGCGTTGGTACGGGTGGCACTATCACTGGTACAAGCCGTTACATTAAAGGTGAGAAAGGTAAAGCGATCACTTCTGTTGCTGTAGAACCTGCAGAATCACCAGTAATCGCGCAAGCGCTAGCAGGCGAAGAAATTCAACCAGCACCACATAAAATCCAAGGTATCGGTGCAGGTTTCATTCCTGGAAACCTAGATTTGGACATTATCGACCGAGTTGAGCCAGTGACTTCTGAAGAAGCAATTGAGATGGCTCGTCGACTAATGGAAGAAGAAGGCATCCTTGCGGGCATCTCTTCAGGGGCCGCTGTCGTTGCTGCGAACCGAATTGCAGAACTACCTGAATTTGAAGGAAAAACCATCGTGACAATTCTGCCAAGCTCAGGTGAACGTTACCTAAGTACGGCACTATTTGCTGGTATCTTTACCGAAAAAGAGAACCAACAATAATATGTGGTCAAATCAATTTTTCGTCTAAAAAAGCCCCGTTCAGGGGCTTTTTTGTTGATCCCTGCCCTACCTTTGGTAATATCAGGGTGTTTTATTTCTAGCTTCAAAATAAAGAAGCAGAACACAAAAAGGTTTCAAAGTAATTGCGCACGCAAACAGTTGCGTAGTTACCAAACTTTTGACTAGTATCAGAACTGACACGCTTTGAACTCTCCCGTGCTAGCGCACAAGATATAAAGCAGTTAAGCTAAATCTAGTCACAAACTAACAAAAAAATACATTTATTGGGGTATATCACATGTACGAGAAGCAAGTAGAAATCACAGCAGAAAACGGTCTTCACACTCGTCCAGCTGCACAGTTCGTTAAAGAAGCTAAAGCATTCGACGCGGACATCACTGTGACTTCTAACGGTAAAAGCGCTAGCGCTAAGAGCCTATTCAAACTACAAACACTAGGCCTAGTAAAAGGTACTCTTGTTACTATTTCTGCTGAAGGCCCACAAGCTCAGCAAGCTGTAGACCACCTAGTTGCTCTAATGGACCAACTACACTAATCCGGTCTCCTACTCCAGAAGCCATTTTGTGAAAGCAAAATGGCTTCGTTGGAAATAGGCTCAAAACTAAGCTAAAACTATTCGTTAGCGCACCCATTATTCTCCCGTTTTATAAAGTTGACCAAACTTAAGGTAAGGCTATGATTTCAGGCATCCTAGCATCTCCTGGTATTGCAATCGGTAAAGCACTACTACTTCAAGAAGATGAAATTGTCCTAAACACAAACACTATTTCTGATGATCAAGTAGAAGCAGAAGTTGCACGTTTCTTTGACGCTCGTAACAAATCTGCAGCTCAGCTAGAAACTATCAAGCAAAAAGCGCTTGAAACTTTCGGCGAAGAAAAAGAAGCGATCTTTGAAGGTCATATCATGCTTCTTGAAGACGAAGAGCTAGAAGAGGAAATCCTAGCACTTATCAAAAACGACAAGATGACTGCTGATCACGCTATCCACTCAGTGATCGAAGAGCAAGCATGTGCTCTTGAGTCTCTAGACGACGAATACCTAAAAGAACGTGCAACTGACATCCGTGATATCGGTTCTCGTTTCGTGAAGAACGCACTAGGCATCAACATCGTTTCGCTAAGCGACATCAATGAAGAAGTTATCCTAGTTGCTTACGACCTAACGCCATCTGAAACAGCGCAAATCAACCTAGACTACGTGCTGGGTTTTGCTTGTGACATCGGTGGTCGTACTTCACACACTTCTATCATGGCTCGCTCTCTTGAGCTTCCTGCTATCGTTGGTACTAACGACATCACTAAGAAAGTTAAGAATGGCGACATGCTGATTCTTGACGCGATGAACAACAAGATCGTTGTTAATCCATCAGAAGCTGAAGTAGAAGAAGCGAAAGCAGTTAAAGCTGCATTCCTAGCTGAGAAAGAAGAGCTAGCAAAACTTAAAGACCTACACGCAGAAACAACAGATGGTCACCGCGTAGAAGTTTGCGGCAACATCGGTACAGTGAAAGACTGTGACGGTATCATCCGTAACGGTGGTGAAGGCGTTGGTCTGTACCGTACTGAATTCCTATTTATGGACCGTACTGCGCTACCAACTGAAGAAGAACAGTACCAAGCGTACAAAGAAGTTGCAGAAGCAATGAACGGTCAAGCTGTGATCATCCGTACTATGGATATCGGCGGCGATAAAGATCTACCGTACATGGATCTACCTCAAGAGATGAACCCGTTCCTAGGTTGGCGTGCAGTACGTATCAGCTTGGATCGTCGTGAAATCCTTCGTGATCAACTACGTGGCATCCTACGTGCGTCTGCACACGGTAAGCTACGTATCATGTTCCCAATGATCATCTCTGTTGAAGAAATCCGCGAGCTTAAGAACGCAATCGAAGAGTACAAAGCAGAGCTACGTGCTGAAGGTCTTGCATTCGACGAAAACATCGAAATCGGTGTAATGGTTGAAACACCTGCAGCAGCAGCGATCGCACACCACCTAGCGAAGGAAGTATCTTTCTTCTCTATCGGTACCAACGACCTTACTCAGTACACTCTAGCGGTAGACCGTGGTAACGAGATGATCTCTCATCTTTACAACCCACTATCACCAGCTGTACTAACCGTGATCAAGCAAGTTATCGACGCTTCTCACGCTGAAGGTAAGTGGACTGGTATGTGTGGTGAGCTTGCAGGCGATGAGCGTGCAACACTTCTACTTCTAGGTATGGGTCTGGATGAGTTCTCAATGAGCGGTATCTCTATCCCTAAAGTGAAGAAAGTTATTCGTAACTCTAACTTCGCAGAAGTGAAAGCAATGGCTGAAGAAGCGCTTTCTCTACCTACTGCAGCAGAAATTGAAGCAGTAGTTGAAAAGTTCATTGCTGAGAAAACTCAATAATCAGTAGTACCAAGTTATTCAATACTTAATGGCCATTAGACGGCGAAAAAAGTCGTCTAATGGGCTATATTGGTATACTATAATTCGACAGAATAAAACCAAACCTTAGGAGCATGACACAATGGGTCTGTTTGACAAACTTAAGAAGCTTGTATCTGATGACAGCGCTGACGCTGGTGCAATCGAAATCATCGCACCACTATCTGGTGAAATCGTAAACATTGAAGATGTGCCAGATGTTGTTTTCGCTGAGAAAATCGTTGGTGACGGTATTGCTATCAAGCCAGCAGGCAACAAAATGGTAGCTCCTGTAAACGGTACTATCGGTAAGATCTTCGAAACTAACCACGCATTCTCTATCGAGTCTGACGACGGTGTTGAGCTTTTCGTTCACTTCGGTATCGATACAGTTGAACTTAAAGGCGAAGGCTTCACGCGTATCGCAGAAGAAGGTCAAACTGTTAAAGCTGGCGACACTGTAATTGAATTCGATCTAGCTCTTCTAGAAGAGAAAGCGAAGTCAACACTAACTCCAGTTGTTATCTCTAACATGGACGAAATCAAAGAGCTGAACAAGCTTTCTGGTTCTGTAACTGTTGGTGAAACTCCAGTTCTACGTGTAACTAAGTAATTTTTACTTATCCGAACACGAAAAAACGGTTTTTTTTATTATCTGACTTTTTTCTGAGCGATGCGCATCGCTGAAACACGTTCAACTGAGCAAGCCTAGTGCTGAGCTCGGCCTTTGCTTCGCTTGAGCGAGTAATGCAGTTGTCGCATCCTGCAGCACCTGAGAGCGCACCATTACTGTCGACTCCCGAGCAAAGTCTGTATCTCGAATTCGCCCTTTTGATTCCGAAACACTCCGGTTAATGGTGTTTAAATTATCGATCGTGCCACTCACACGATTCTGAAATCCACCGATTTCACTGCGATGAGAATCAACATACTTTATCGCCGCATCCACCACACCAATGGCAAGCTGAGCGCCTCCTACTGTCGACATATCGAGATCATCAACGGTCACCAACTCACCGGAACCTATATCCATCTCATCGGCAAAATTGCCTTTCCATGTGATGCCTTCTGGCGCATTCAGTGTCGAGGTAAAAAACTGCAGTTGATGATCTTGCGTTACAGAAGCATCGACTACCGATTGCTGGGCATTAATGTAGGTTGCCACTTCTTCAAGGTTATCGCCTACTTTGAGTGTTAATGCTTTAGACTGTGTTTGGCCTTCATTGTCTTGATATTCAAACGCGAACTGTTGGTTATCTCTCGTTACCCGCCAGTCTTTGTCTAAACTGTCACCCAGATAATGTTGCCCGCCCATTTCAGGTATGTGCGTACGCATGTTTCTGAGCGTCAATGATATAGAGTTCGCATTGGCGCCAATATGAAAACTCTGAGAACCATAAGAGCCATTGAAGAGGTTTTTATCCGCGAATGTCGTCGTGATTGCCACACGATCCAATTCATCTTGTAGTGCAATCACTTCTTGTTGAAGACTTGTACGATCATCCTGTTCATGGCTGCCATTTGCGGCCTGAAGCCCGAGAGAGCGTAGCCGTTGCAGAATATCACTGCTCTCATGCAACGCGCCTTCTGCGGTTTGAGCGACCGAATAGGCATCGTGAGAATTCCTTAAGGCGACATCAATCCCTCTCGTTTGAACATGGAGAGTATTCGATATTTGTAGGCCTGCAGCATCGTCGCTTGCTGAGTTAATCCGATATCCCGAAGACAGGTTTCTCTGTGACTCAACGTTTTGAGCAGCTGCTTGGCTAAGATGTCGCTGCGTCATCATCGCGGCAACATTGGTATTTAAAGAGACCATCTAATCGATATGAATGCCTTGTCGAACATCCTGTTAGGACGCATCTAAATCGGTATAGCCGATAAGCAAAAAGCCAGGGATGAGCCTGGCTTTTGTATCTTGTCGTGTTAGGTAGATTAACCTAGAAGACTTAGCGCTGAGTTTGGCGC
>NZ_JAPEID010000074.1:0-6082 GCF_028823755.1 Vibrio sp. VP6 | reverse complement strand
TTTATGCGCTCGAAGAATAATTGTACCTAGAGGATTGTTCTGTTACGTCACTACATCTATTTGCGACAGAGTTAGCCATTTGTTGTCGTATTCAAGGTGATTTCTCACCTTGAATAACCAGTTACAACTCAACAGTTAAGGGTTTGAGACACAAGGTACCATTTGAGGGCTGTTGACACCGTAACTACCGGAGCTGCCAGAGTGGAGAGATACACGATAGTATAGGGAACCATCTGCAGTCGCTGACCACTGGTCACTTCTGACAGGCCAACCAAGTGCAGTGAACATGTTTCCATATACATTATAAAGCTCTAATTGTAGTTCGTCTTTATCCGCCAGTCGCCAGTTTGTTCTTCCAGCAAGAGCTAAGACATTGTATTTCTGACAGAGTTCGTTCGCTTGGTTCCAGTTAAATCGATAGTACTCGCCTACTGGCCCAAAATCTCCGGCTTCTGTAAACGAATCAACATAGTTTCCTCCACCAATACTATCTAGAAACTTAACGCTGGGCGAGTTGGTATAAAGTTTGCCACTTCCATTCCCTTCAGTCGTATCTAAGATATCGATACATGGACCTGCGAGGGTATTACACGCAGTAATATAAACGGAATTAGAGCTAACAACACCATCTAGGGAAGCCGTTGCCTCTGTAGTGCCATCCGAAACTGTGCCATTCGAAATTACACCACCTATTCCATCACTGGATATTTTTCCATCAGAGATAACTGCAATAGTGGGATCTACAATGTTCCAGTCAACAAGGTTTGTAATGTTTTCTGGAGTAGCGGAGTCATTGTAAGTTCCCCAAGCCGTTAAGCTCACCGTTTCCTTCGGATCAAGAGTCACATTTTCAGGGTCGATGGTAATGTTAACAAGCGCTCGCGCTACATTAACTGTAACCACATTACTGGAAATGTTGACTCCTTCTGTGTTTAACCTCGATGCAGTTGCAGTAGTTGAACCCGCAACTACGCCCGTGACTAAACCATTATTGGTTCCGTCACTGTTCACGGTTGCAATATCCATATCTGATGAAACCCAGTCTACTTGGTCAGTAATATCTGGAGTTGTACCATCAGAATACACTCCTGTTGCAATCAAATCACCAGAATTAGTGGGGCCAACACCGATATTTAGTGGGTCTGGTGTCACAATAATGGCTTCTAATACTGCATTAGTTACTGTAAGTCCTGCTTCTCCTGTCATACCACTATTGGTCGCTTTAATAAGGGTGATACCCACCTCATCACCGCTGGCTTTACCCATGTCAGCACCCGAGGTACTGATGTTGGCAGTCGTGGTGTTGGTCGATACCCAACTGGTGCCGGAGTCTGTCGTGATATCTTGTGGCGCCCCGTCCGTCATCGTTGCTGTTGCCGTAAACTGTTGCGTACGTCCTTTTGCAATTTCCGCTGGATTTGGCGTCACCTCGATGCTCGCAATCTCTGCCGCCGTCACCGTCAGTGATGTGGTCGCCTCAAGGTCAACACCACTGTACGTACCGCCAGCCGTGATGGTCACCATGCCAGTCTCTGCGCCATGCGCCAAACCATTTCCACTCGCGAGCGATGAGGTAATCGTCGCAATGCTCGTATCATCTGACGTCCAACTGGTCGCCGGATCATTCGTCACATCCACAGGCGTGCCGTCGGTCAAGGTGTACTGCGCTGTGAACTGTTGGTCGGTGCCTTTTGCGATGCTTGGGTCTACCGGTGTAATTTCCAGACTGTTCGCTACCGGAACCGCGCTGGTCACATCCAGTGTCGCTGTGCCTTCGAACGACTCTGAGCCCACAGTGCCTTGCGCCTTGATGGTCACAGAGCCTGTAGCGGCGCCCGTAGCCAAACCATTACCACTGGCTAAACCGGTGGTGATTGTCGCGATGGTTGGGTCACTTGAACTCCAGCTAATTAAGGCATTGTCGGTTACTGGTTGGGTAGAGTTATCCGTCAAAATCGCCGTCGCGGTGAACTGTTTATTCAACCCAATTGGTGTGGTGTCATTCGGAGGCGTCACCTGAAGCTTTTTCACTGTCGCCGCTGTAACGTTCAGAACGCCCGAGTCAGAAAGCGTTGCCCCTTCCGGAGTCGTGCCTGTTGCGATGACATTCGCTGAGCCAACCGCTTCTCCTTTCGCTAGACCAGATGCACTTACGCTAACTGCCGCATTATCTGTGGTCCAGCTAATAGCCGGGTCGTTGGTTACATCGATGCTGTGAATGCCGTCAGATAGGTAAGCTGTCGCCGTGAACTGCTGCTCAAGTCCTTTGGCAACCGTTTCTGATACCGGTGCTACTTCCAGTGACGTGATAATCGTATCCGTCACCTCCAGTGTCGCCGTGCCTTGCACTGGCGTACCTTCAGGCGTCGTACCGCTGGCTGTGATGGTTACCGTGCCCGTTTTCGCGCCAGTAGCCACACCGTTACCACTCGCTTGACCTGTCACGATAGTCGCAATGCTAGGGTCACTCGAACTCCAACTGATGGCCGCTTCGTTGGTGACATCTAGCGTGCCAGAACCGTCCGACAAAATGGCCGTCGCCGTAAACGGCTTGCTTAAACCGATGGGGGTGCTTTCCGTTGGTGGTGTTACCTGTAGCGCAGTAATCACCGCGTTGGTCACTGTTAATTGCGCGGTCTCAGTAAACGTCGTGCCGTTCGCTGTGCCTTGTGCCGTGATGGTGACAGTGCCAAGATTCACACCTGTCGCCACCCCATTACCACCTGAGGTATTGCCCGTTTCAATGGTCGCGATGGTTGGGTCACTTGAACTCCAGCTAATCGCCGGGTCATCCGTTACGTTGATTGGCGTGCCATCCGTCAGTGTCACCGTTGCTGTAAATGGCTTGCTTAACCCAATTGGTGTGGTGTCACTTGCTGGTGTGACCACCATGCTGGCCACTTCAGCAGCCGTAACCGTAAGTGTAGCCTGGCCTTCAAAGTCAGAGCCATTTGAAGAGCCTGACGCTTTGATGGTGACGACACCTGGTGCTTCACCTTTCGCAACGCCATTGCCGCTCGCCTGACCCGTCGTGATGGTGGCGATGTTCGTGTCAGAAGAGCTCCAGTTGACCGCTGCATTATCTGTCACATCCAAAGAGGTGTTGTCTGAGAAGAACGCTCGTGCGATGAACGACTTGCTTAAACCCACCGGGGTGGTTTCTGTCGTTGGCGTCACTTGTAGGCGAGATACCACGGCATTGGTGACCGTAATGGTCGCCGTCGCCTGAAGTGTCTGACCGCCTACTGAACCTGTCGCGGTGATGGTAACCGGACCACCCACGCTTTCGCCTTTCGCTGTACCTTTGTCTGCCGCATTGTTACTAATAGAAGCAACCGCTGTATTATTGGTTGTCCAACTAATCGCTGGGTCAGTCGTCACATCTTGTGTTGAGTTATCCGATAGGATCGCCGTCGCGGTGTACTGCTGTGTCAAGCCGTTCGGTACCGTTGCTGTTGGTGGTGACACTTGCAAAGCGGTAATGACCGCTTCGGTTACATCCAATGTCGCCGTGCCCTGAACCGCTGATGGACCAGAGGTATCGGTTGCCGTAATGGTCACACTGCCTATTGCTTCACCTTTCGCTACCCCTTTATTACCCACTGTATTGCTAATGGTGGCAATACTTGTATTGTCCGTACTCCAACTCAATGTTGAGTCCGCTGTAATGTCTCGCGTGGAGTTGTCCGAGAACGTCGCCGTCGCCGTAAATGGCTTGGTTAACCCTACAGGCGTGGTGTCATTGGCTGGCGTCACTTGAATGCTGGACACAATGGCATTGGTCACACTTAATGTGGCTGTATCTTGCCAAGTATTTCCTGCTACCGTTGCCGTCGCGGTAATAGTGGCGACACCCACTGCTTCACCAGTGGCCTGACCTTTCGTGCCTGTACTGTTGCTGATAGACGCAATTGCTGTGTCTGATGATGTCCAACTCACATTTGCATGTTCAGTTACATCAACAATATCACCGTCAGACAAGGTCGCTTTAGCCAAGAAATTTTGCACCAGCCCTTTTGGCACCGATGCAGTGTTAGGCTCAATAGCAAATCCCGTTATCACGGCATCCGTCACGGTAAGATGGCCGCTGGCCGAGAAGTCTGTACCATCAATGGTAATCGCTGCAGTTATCTCAACCGGCGTAGCGCTCACCGCGCGCCCTTCTGCAATCCCTTTAGTTCCGGCCGTGTCACTCACCAAGGCCGTACCTGGGTCTGCGGTTGTCCAGGTTGCCTCTTCGGTTACGTTTTGCGTTGTACCATCCGTCATCACCGCATCCGCCGTAAAGGCCTTCTCCAGCCCGACAGGTACCGAAGTATTAACTGGTGTCACCACAATGTTGGTAACCACAGCATCACCGACCGTCAACGTGGCGGTATCTGACAATGTCACACCGTTCACCGTGCCTTCTGCTTTGATGGTGGTCGTGCCTTTCTCCAGGCTTTGCGCTACACCTTGACTGCCTGTTGTATTGCTAATGGTTGCTATTGTTGTATTTAAGCTTGACCAAGTTAATTGTGCATTTTCGGTTACATCAATCACTTGACCCGTCGACATCAGCGCTTCTGCCTTGTAGTCCTGAGTCAAACCTTTGGCTAGGTTTTTCGTCTTTGGCGTCACCGTTAAGGCGGTCGCTATCGCATCAGTGACGGTAATGGTCGCAATATCTGACACGCGTGAGCCATCGTTGTTGATGCCTTCCGCCGTTATCGTCACCGTACCTTGTGTTACGCCCGTCACCAGACCTGCGGCATCCACCGTCGCAATCGCAGCATCAGAAGATGTCCAGGTTAAATGGGAGTCAGTGGTCACGCGGACGGTTTGCCCTGTATTTAGTACCGCATCCGCTTCAAGTTGTTGCGTCAGCCCCATTGGGATAGAGGCCGACTTTGGTGTGACCGCTAGTGATACTGCTTTGTGAGACCACCCCGAAGGGATGTCTAATAGACCATCATCGCCGTTATTACACCCTACCAACAGTAGGCTCAACAGCGTAATGGTATAAAACCATAATGTTTTCATTGTCGTTGTCCCGCTTTTCATTCTTCTGCCCCCGATGGAGTCGTGACTGGCTGCGTCTCTTCCACCGTAGTATCAAATACCACCTCAACTCGGCGGTTTTGAGCGCGCCCTTCTACGGTGTCATTACTCGCGATTGGATGGCTTTCACCCTGACCCATCACCGTAAGACGACTTTCAGCAATGCCCATACGTTTCAAGTAATCCGCAACCGCTTGAGCGCGACGCTCGGACAAGCGCTGGTTGTACGCTTCAGGTCCGGTACTGTCAGTGTGACCCACAATTTGAACCTTATCTTCTGAGTATTGCGTTAACTGCTCGGCTAAGGACTCTAAGTCAGCGTTGTACGTTAGCTCAGAGGAGTCGAAACCAAATAAAGACTCAGCACTCAACGAGACCGTCTGGGTGGTGGTGACAGTCTGAGGCTCTGGCTCAATCACGAGCGCTTCATCAATAATGACCGGCGTCGCTTGACCAAAGTGATACGTCAGGCCCACAGAAGTAAAGTGTTGGTCGGCTTGGTCAACCTCTCCATCACCAATACCATCAATAAATTGGTATTCCCCACGCAACGACCAACGCTGAGAAATGCGATAACTCACCCCCAAAGACGACAGGACATTCCATTCACTGCTTTCAATAGAACCCGGAATCTGTGAGACCGTCTTATCAATACGCTGCCATGCGCCGCCTAAACGAGTAAAAAGTGCCATTCGCTCCGTAACCGGTACGCTTAGTTTCACCGCCAACTCACCACCGTAAATATCCGCTTCTACCTTGCCCCCAGTGGCATAACGCGCTTCCGGAGAGCCATAGGATGTCATACCGCCTTCCAGTGCAAACCAGTCCGTAAACTGGTATCCGCCATACACTCCGAGCCCTAACGTATCGGTGTCGCAATACTCAGCACTAGAGCCGCAAGCATCTTGATAAGCCGCCCAACCGATACGACCACCCACATAAACGTGGCCATTTTGATAGTCAGGCAAAACACTCGATGCCGCTGTTGCGGCATCGGACGAGTCTCCATCATAAGATGAAGGGAAGGATTCGGCGTAGGCGG
>NZ_JAPEID010000073.1:0-6129 GCF_028823755.1 Vibrio sp. VP6 | reverse complement strand
CCGCCGCCGATGGTCATTAGTGCTGCGGCTAATGTACCTTCTTCTTTAAATGCTTCAATACCGAATACGAACGATAGGGCGATGATCAAACCACCTGCAACGACGACAGGAAGCATGTGCGAAACACCCGTCATTAAGTGTTTGTATGCGCCTTTCTTCTCGTCTGCTGCCGAAGCAGAACTTGCAGCGCCTGAATGTTGGTAAATCGCTGCTTGTTCGAACGCTTTGTCCATCTCTTCAGCGGTTTTCTTCAGAGCTGGGCCAGTTTTTGTACGGTACATTTTTTTGCCGTTGAAGCGATCAAGTGGCACTTCGATGTCCGCTGCAATGATAACCAAGTCCGCATCTGCGATTTCTTGGTCAGTTAGTTGGTTCTTCGCGCCAACAGAGCCACGAGTTTCCACCTTAATTTGGTGACCACGGCGTTTGCCTTCTTCTTCTAACGCTTCTGCTGCCATGAAGGTATGTGCAACACCAGTAGGGCATGCCGTAATAGCGACGATTTTCTTGGTTGCAGAAGCACTTTCGACAGGCGCTTCAACTGTGGTTGCTTGTTCAAGTGTTGCTGCACTTTCGACTGCGGTCGTTAAGAATGCGGTAGCATCTTTTGCCACCGAGCTGATTTCTGCTTGGTAGACTTTTTTACCTACGAAACGAGAAGTATCAACGGTGGTGTTTGCCGCGATTACGATCGCGTCAGCTTGCTCAATGTCAACGTCTGTCAGCGGCGTTGGAGCAATAACACTGGATTGGCATTCAATCTTGGCGTTCCAACCTAGTTTAGCGGCCGCTTGTTCTAATAGACCCGCCGCAAGGATGCTATTAGCAACACCACTAGGGCAGGCAGTAATAATGGCAATATTCATACTGATAACCTTCTGTTCCTTAGTTTTTGTCTAAGTTCGTATTAGGGTAAAGCTCGCTGACTTGTGTTTGCAGCTTAATGTTTTCCAGCTCTTCTTGACTGGTTAGCCCCACGCCAACTTGGCTAACTGCTAAAGCAGAAAGAGCTGTCGCGAAGCGCAATAAATCGTGTTTCGGCATCACTTGCATGTGACCCCAGCATAAGCCTGCCACCAGTGTGTCGCCCGCACCAACTGTGCTCACCACATTCATGCGTGGCGGTTGTGCGCGTAGCCACTCGCCTTGGTTTAGCCACATCACACCGTCAGCCCCCATCGACACAACAATATTCTCGATGCCTTTGTTGCTGAGGGTTTGTGCTGCCACTTGGCACTGTTCTGGCGTTTCTAGGTGCTCACCGACAAAGTCACTCAGTTCTTCATCATTTGGTTTAATAAGCCACGGATGAGCATCAATACCTGCACGTAGAGCGGCTTTGCTGCTGTCGAACAATACTTTTTTGCCTTGTTGATGCAGTTTTTCAATCCACGCTGCGCATTGCTCAGCGGTTACACCGCCCGGTAGGCTGCCAGCTAGAACGAAGTAGTCGTGAGTGTCTGAAAGGCGGAACAGTGTCTCTTCAAAACGAGCAATTTCTTCTGCCGTTACTTGAACGCCAGGAAAGTTGATGTCACTCACTTGGCCGTCGGCTTCTACCAGTTTTACATTGATGCGTGTTGCGCCTTCGACTTCAACAAACTCGTTTTTTACGCCAATTTCGGTGAAAAGTTGATGGAACAGTTCTGGGTTGTCTTTACCCAAAAAGCCGGTCACCGTAACGTCGGCGCCAAGGTCGCTTAGCACTTTTGCAACGTTAACGCCTTTGCCTGCCGCGTGAAGGCTACTTTGTGCAACAAGGCTGACTGAACCTACCTTTAGCGCGTCGAGTGAGCCTGTTAGATCAAGCGCAGGGTTTAGCGTGATGGTCACAACTTTGTTTGTTTTTAATGCTGTCATTTGCGTGCCCCTTAACCTTCACCTAGGCCAGAAGCAATCGCGTTGCCGATAGACTCCAGCGCTTGAGCCGCGTCTGGGCCTTCAGCAGAGAACTGCAATTGGTGACCGTGTTTCACACCAAGGGCAATCACTTTCATCAGGCTTTTCGCATTTACTGCTTTACCATCACCATCTAGGTTTGCCACGCGAATGTTTGATTCGAATTTCTTCGCTTCTGCAACCAACATCGCACCCGGGCGAGCGTGAAGGCCATGTGCGTTTTTGATCTTAAAGACTGCTACGTTGCCATCTTCGGCTGGCGCAGCCACTGCTTCGCCTTTGAATAGCGCGAGAATCTGTTCTGCAGAGGCATCTAACAGCTTATTGTGTTCGTTGTTGAAAACGATTTTAGACAAGTTGTTCAGAATTGATTGGTGAGCGTTGTTACAAGCCGCAAACGCAACCAAAGCACGCACTTTTTGGCCTTCGTATTCGCAATCGTTAGCCGTCGAGACAAAAGACACACCCGTGCGAGAAACGTGCTTGTCGCTACCAACTAGCCACAAACCGTTGCCAAGATGAGTCGGTGCTTTTGTCACGAGATCCGCAACAAACTCAGCGCCAGCACAGCCGGTGTTTTTCAAGAGGCCACCTGCCACAGCGCTCATCTGTACCATATCGCTTGCAGGGAAAAGCAGCTGGATAAGAGACGCATCGAAGTCCGCTTCAAGCTGAACATCACCATGAAGTAGGGCAATGATGTCTTCTTCGCTTTTTGCATCGCGAAGACGCTCTTCCACGCCGTCAGCGCCTAGCACTTTGGTCAGTTGCTTCAGAATGCCTAAGTGCTCGTCTGATTTTGCCGCGATACCAATCGCAACGAAGACTTTGTTTCCGTCACCCCAATCCACACCTTCAGGAAAGTGGTGAACAGCGACGCCAGTGGTTTTTACCATCGAGCGAGTGTCGGTTGTGCCGTGAGGGATCGCGATGCCGTTACCTAAAAACGTTGAGTTTTGGTTTTCACGATTTAGCATGCCTTCCACATAACCTTGTTCAACAAGGCCTTTGTCTGTCAGGCTTTGCGCAATATTCTTGATTGCTGCAAACTTATCTGTCGCTGATTGCGAGAGGGTAATGTCGTTCTTGTTTAGCTTAAGCATGGTGCTTCTCCAGCCTTAAGGTATTCGTACCAATCAAATTAAAAATGTATTCAGTCTTGCTCTAGTTTTGTTGTGTCTTAGCTAAACCTTCTTTCGATACTGAATCGATTCAGCTAAGTGGCAAATTTTTTAAAAGACTTAGCAAAATGTTTTAAAAATCTAACGTTAAACACCCCTTGAGCTGTATTGCTTAAAGCCTAGACGAAGACTTACTGCATTGCCGGATTTTGGTGATTTTCGTCAATTTTTAGATTTTGCTGAATCCTTTCAGCTTTTATACTGAATCGGTTCAGCTTATAATTCAACTTATCGTAAGATCGTTGATGTATTAATATGATCGCGCGCACAGAATAGGGTTGAGAATATGACACTGGATGAAATAGCCAAATTGGCAGGGGTTTCAAAGACAACTGCAAGCTATGTAATTAACGGAAAAGCGCAGAAATACCGCATCAGCGAAAAGACGCAAAAGAAAGTGATGGCGGTTGTCGACGAGTACAATTACAAGCCGGATCATGCCGCTTCTTCTTTGCGTGCCGGTAACTCGCGTTCGTTTGGACTTATCATCCCAGACTTGGAGAACACCAGTTACGCACGCCTTGCAAAACTGATTGAACAAAACTCGCGTAAGGCGGGTTATCAAATTCTAATTGGCTGCTCAGATGATGATCCGGAAACGGAGAAAAAGGTTGCTGAAGCGCTAATCAGCCGCCGAATTGACGCGCTATTTGTCGCAAGTGGTATGCCATCGGCTAATGAGTATTATCTCAAGTTACAAAACTCGGGCACTCCGGTTATAGCACTTGACCGTCCAATGGATGATGAGCATTTTTGTTGCGTTATCAGTGAAGATTTTGATGCTGCTTTTGAGCTTACAGAATCGGTACTGTCTCCAGAGATCAAAACCATTGGTTTGATTGGTGCGTTGCAAGATCTGCAAGTGTCGAAAGAGCGCGAACTGGGTTTTCGGTCTGCCTGCCAAAAAGACGATACGGCAATGACCGTCGGTTACGGTTTGCACTTCTCTCGTGAGGAGGGAAAAAAAGTACTGGATAAATGGGTTCAAGCAGATAGTTTGCCTGATGCGATCGTGACGACTTCCTACACGTTGCTTGAAGGCGTCCTAGACGTGATGCTCGAAAAGCCGGAACTCATGAGTCAAGTTCGTCTGGCGACATTTGGTGATAATCGACTGCTGGACTTCTTGCCAGTGAAAATCAACTCTCTGCCTCAGCAATTTGAGTTGATTGCTGATAGCGCGATGGAGTTGGCACTGAATGCCTCGGCCAAACGTTACAAGCCAGGTGTGGAGCTTATTCCTCGCAAAATTGTTAAACGACAATAGTCAACACTTACAATTTCACTTCGACCGTCAGCGAAACAAACGCGTGATCGCTGGCGTTTTTGTCTTTCTCATAGGATGGGTTAATCAGGTGTTGTTCTAACACTTGATAATCAATCACTTCCGCTACCGATACATCCGAATGTGTATCAAACTCTTGAGAAAGCAGGATGTAATCCAGCACGTTCCCCGTAGAAAAGTGGTAGTGAGTCGCAGGGCGCACTTCAAGAGACGAGCCCGTTTGCAGATTCCAACCATCCTTTAGTTGTAATTCGGTGACGCTGTCACTAAAGGTTTCGGTAAGCACATTATTAACGCTTTCTTTTGAGATGGGCTGGTTCATATCACCCATTAACACGGTCGGTATCGGATGTGCTCGATATTGTGCCTGCATCGCGTCTCGCAACATGGCCGCTTCCCAACCGCGTTGCTGTGTAGACAACCAACGAGCCATTACGCGACTTGATGGTTCTGGCGTTTCGGTATCCGCAGGGCGTTGAGATTTGAGGTGAGTGACATATATGGCAATGTGACCAAGGACTGGGTGAACGACTTGCGCATAAATCGGCTTGCGACTGAAATCGGGTGCTTCATTTACCCCAAATGGCGTGAGTGAGTTTGAATCGAACTCTACGCGTTTTACATCCTCAATAGGAAAGCGAGACGCAATCGCGACGACGGGGTGAGAATAAATATACTCGTCTTCTATTTTTGGGGTATCGACCGTTGCGAAATACGGAAAGCCAAGTGACAAAAAGTACGCTCGGGTTTCTTCGATACTGAACACCTCTTGCAGACCGATAATGTCCGGTTCGAGCTTTTCTAATTGGTTTTGCGTCCAAGCAAGTTTGTCTCGCCACTGCTCTTGGGAATAAATATTCTCGAAGTCGTAGTAGGCGTTCGGCGGTGCGACAAAATTAAACAAGTTAGCCGTAACAAAGGTAATTCTGCTTGGTTGAGACAAAGTATTCGCTCTTTTTAACAATAACCTGGAGAGTATATACCTTCGGATTATGGAATTGCAGCCTCGTTTGAAGTTGGCATTGACGTAACAGCTTGCGAATGGTCAGTCAAATAGGTCAAGACGTGCTCAAAAGCCACAAAGAACCTGCGATAGAGCATTGGCTGAGGTTTCTATTTTGGGGCATTGCGTTTAAACTTCAGAGCATCAAATATGAAGAGTAAATAACATGACCCAAGATTACGACCACGAAGAGTATTTAGAAGGCGACGAGATTGAAATTGAAGCGATCGGCATTGATGTTGATGCGCATCCTATCGAACTGTATAAGCTTTTTAAAATCGCAAACTTGGTCAGTGGTGGTGGCGAAGCAAAACATATCATCGAAGAAGGTTATGTTGCGGTGAATGGCGAGCTAGAAACACGTAAACGCCGCAAAATGTACGATGGTGACTTTTTTGAGTTTAACCAAGAATACTATGTGGTGGTTTGTGACGCGCCAGTGACAGAACCAGAAACGGCAGAACAAAAAGCGGAAAAGAAAGCGAAGAAAGAAGCGCAATCTACTCGTAAAGCGAAGTCTCGCCAAAGTAAGCCGCCTAAAGCGAAAGGCACAGGACCTAAATCAACGGGTCGTAAAGCGGCACATAAAGAGCGCAAAGCACAAAAAGAAGCGTTGTCTCAATCTGCTAAGAAAGGCAAGAAAGAAGACAAACCACAAGCAACGCGTGACCCGAAGAGTGGACGTAACTCTATCGACTTCTTCTAAGCGATAGAATCATATAAGCGATTGAATCTTAGCGTTCAAACCCATACATACCAAA